>JALYJG010000207.1 GCA_030775365.1 Pseudomonadota bacterium | reverse complement strand
ACCGAGCCCGCCCTTAAACAAATCCGGCGCTATGTGCCCCCGATCAACGGCATTGATTTGTCGCCGCTTATTCTGTTCTTCGTTGTCTGGGGGCTGCGACGCCTCCTGCTGCACGTGATGGTTGGTTTATGACAGCAGCGGTCATTGATGGTGCGCTGACGGCCAAGCATTTTAGACAAAAGATCGCCGAAGAAATTAGGGTCCATAAAGTTACTCCCGGCCTCGCCGTCGTTCTCGTGGGCGAGGAGCCGGCCAGCCAGATTTATGTACGAAGCAAAGGCCGGGCGGCCGAGGAAATCGGCATGAAATCCTGGACTCATGCCCTCCCGGCCAGCGTGGCGCAGCAGGAATTGCTGTCACTGATCGCCAAGCTAAATCAGGATAGCTCGGTTCACGGCATATTGGTCCAGCTCCCCCTGCCCGTGCAGATCGACACACAAAGCATTATTGCCGCTATCGATCCGGGCAAGGACGTCGACGGATTTCATCCCGTTAACGCAGGTAAACTTAACCTCGGCCTGCCCTGCTTTATTCCGTGCACGCCTCAAGGCTGCATGCTCTTACTCCGCGAGGCTGTCAGCAAGACGGCCGGCCTCAAGGCGGTGGTTCTTGGCCGCTCTAATATTGTGGGCAAACCTATGGCACAGCTTCTGCTCCAGGCCGACTGCACCGTGACCATCGCCCATTCAAAAACCCAAAACCTGGCCGCCGAGTGCCGGGCCGCCGATGTTCTAATCGCGGCCATCGGCAAGCCTGGCTTTGTGAAGGGCGATTGGATCAAGGCGGGGGCGGTGGTGATCGATGTCGGCATTAACCGCATCCCCAACCCCGCTGATCCGGCTAAGAGCAAATTGGCGGGCGACGTGGATTTTGCGGAAGCGTCTCTCGTTGCCCGGGCAATCACACCTGTGCCGGGAGGGGTGGGCCCGATGACAATCGCCTGCCTACTCGGGAACACTTTGCGTGCCGCGCTTGAAAAGGCGGGGTAAATCTGGGGTTGTCATAAGCCGCCGTTTCAGCCTATGATGATGCCGCTCGGTTCCAGAAAGTTCATACTTATGCATTTTTTGGAAAGGCTTTTAAAAATCAAGGCGTTAGATTTTTTGCCCTGTATTTTATAGCTTCTTGCCGGGTTTTACGGGGTCGCGCCGTCGGACTTTACCTGTGTCAGGGAGCCGGACAGGCCGCGATGAGACGGGCTGCTGGGCATCGGAGGACGCTCGCGCCGTTGTGATCGCAGCTTGAGCTGCTGGAGACCGAGCGATCCCACCGAGTAACGAATTTGCCGTTTCTGGCGCGTGAAGGTTTCTTATCCAAACTTCACGGCGACGCAACGGCGGGGAGATAAAATGACTAAACGTATGCTTGTGGATGCGACGCATCCGGAAGAGACCCGTGTTGCAATTGTGGACGGTAACTGGCTAAGCGACTTCGACTTTGAGCGAGCCAGCAAAAAACAGCTTAAAGGCAATATTTATTTAGCCAAAGTTATTCGCATTGAGCCGTCCCTTCAGGCGGCCTTTGTCGAATACGGGGGCAACCGCCATGGGTTCCTCCCTTTTTCGGAAATCCATCCCGACTATTTTCGGATTCCGATGGCCGACCGTCCTCATGAAGAGGAAGAGGCTGGCGAGGAGGACGAGGATGCTGACGACGCCGGCGAGCTTTTAGAAAGCATCGAGGCGCCTGGGGACGAAGCCGAGGACGATGTAGACCATCTTCACCCGGACGAGGACGATATTGAGCACGTGCATGCCCTCGAAATCGACGAGGAAATCGGGCTTACCGCCGCGCCCGCCCCGCTCGTGGAACTGCCGGCCGACAGCGAAGAACCCATTCTGACCGAAATTTCGGTTTCGTCGTCCATAGCTTTGCCCACACTCGCCGAGTTCGGCCATAGTCCGCCGCACGATTTAGGCCTCATCACCGATTTCGGCAACGCCATCGTAACACCTGTGTTCGGAGCCGAGCCGCCAGTTCCTGTCGAGACCGTCGGCGGCGAACCCGCGGACGAGGAACGTTACCGCCGCCCGCCGCGTCCCCGGTACAAGATTCAAGAGGTCATCAAGCGCCGCCAGGTCATGCTAATCCAGGTCGTAAAAGAGGAACGTGGCAACAAAGGCGCGGCTTTGACCACGTTCTTGTCGCTTGCCGGCCGGTACTGCGTCCTAATGCCGAATACCGAGTCCGGTGGCGGAGTGTCCCGCAAGATCACAAGTCACCAAGATCGTCGCCGCATGAAGGAGATGCTCGAGCATCTCGAAGTGCCAGAAGGCATGGCTATCATTCTGCGCACGGCGGGCATGGAGCAGGAACCGCCAGAGATTCAACGCGATCTCGAATATCTACTTCGTCTCTGGAACAACATTCGCGAGCAGACGCTGCAGTCGACTGCGCCGGCGCTGATTTACGAAGAAGCCAACCTCATCAAACGCTCGATGCGCGATCTTTATGCGCATGATGTGAGCGAAATTCTTGTAGCCGGGGCGAAGGGTTATCAGCTGGCGATTGATTTCATGCGGGCGATAATGCCCGATCAACTCGACAAGGTGAAACTGTACGAAGACCCCGTGCCTTTGTTCTTCCGTTTTAACGTCGAAAAGCAGATCGACCAGCTTTACAACCCCACCGTACAGTTGCGTTCAGGCGGGTACATCGTCATCAATCCGACCGAGGCGTTGGTATCGATCGACGTCAATTCGGGTCGCGCCACGCGCGAGCGCCATATTGAGAGCACAGCCCTGAAGACCAATTTGGAGGCCGCGGAAGAGGTCGCCCGCCAGCTGCGCTTACGTGACCTCGCCGGCCTCATCGTCATCGACTTCATCGATATGGAAGACGGCCGCAACAACGCCGCTGTTGAACGACGCATGAAGGAATCAATGCGCGTTGACAGGGCTAGACTGCAGATCGGCCGCATTTCGCCGTTCGGACTTCTGGAACTGTCCCGGCAGCGTCTCCGCCCAAGCCTGACCGAAATCAATTTTGAAAAATGCCCGCATTGCGTCGGCCTGGGGCTCATTCGCTCGGTGGACTCGGCCGCCATTTCGATCCTTCGCATGATCGAAGAGGAAGGCATCAAGCAAGGCGGTACCGACCTGATCCTGCATGTACCCTCGAAGGTGGCGCTTTACATTCTGAACCAAAAACGTGCCGCTCTCAGCGAGATCGAACGCCGGTACACTCTTCAGGTGCTTTTGCACAGCGATGAATCGCTGGTCCCGCCGGACTTTAAGCTCGAACGTGGACGCACGGGCGCCGTCGAGCGCGGCCGAGGACCTGCGGTCAATACGGAAGATGTCCTGGCCGATATCGATGCACCCCCGGCCGAGCGCAGCGAAAGTTGGTCACCCCCACCGCAGCCGCTGGACGACAGCGGGAGCAGCCGCAACACTGGCGAGGCCAGGGACGGGCGCGGCGGAGAAGGCCGCGGCGATAACAACCGCCGACGCGGTCGGAACGGTCGCAACCGTAGTAATAACAACCGCCCACAATCCGACAGACCTTATCAGCAGGATGGCGACCGCGCCCCGCCGGAGGCAAACGGCAATCAGGTCGAGATCGTCGCCGAGGGCGACGACAATATCGGCAACATGGAACAAGGCGCCCAACCGCCAATCACTGCTACCGAGGGTGGTGATCAGGAACAACGTCGCAGCGGCCGTCGCCGCGGCCGGCGTGGCGGGCGCGGACGCCGCAGCAATGGCGACCGCCCCGAAGGCGGCCAGCCAAGGCAGGCGCAGGGCGACCAGGGCCCAAGAGAGCCTCGCGGCGATGGTCGCGGGCGTCATGAAGGACGGCCCCCGCGCCATTTTGAC
>JALYJG010000206.1 GCA_030775365.1 Pseudomonadota bacterium | reverse complement strand
ATCCTGGCCTTCCGATGCATAACTGACTTGATGGCATGTCTCGCAACCGATCAGGTGGCCGACGGCCGAAGAGCTATCGGGATATTTCGCCGGCAAGTCGATAACACCGCGGCGCTGCATTTCTTCCCACACCGCCTCGGGGTCGAGCGCCGCCTCCGTTGCGACCATCGCGAGCATTAAACCGGCCAGCGCGTAGACGCCGACCCCCACTTGCACAAACATAATCGCCTGAAGACGCGTAAAGGCCACAAGAAAGCCCAAGAGATAGACGTCCACCATCGCCCAGGGCCCCACATGCTTGAGCCATGTAAAAACCTCCACAATGCTTGGGGGAACACGCCGAAGCCGGAGTCCGACAAGAACATAGAGCGTGCACAGCAGCTTGACGAGCGGCGTTAACACGGTCGTCAACAGCACGACGGCCGCGAGCAACCAAAACCCTTGGTCGTCGAGCGTCATTGGTCCGGTGGAAAGCCCGCTATAACGGAAACGTCCATAGAGCGCCACGTAAAGAAACGGCGCGACCAAAGCGATCACGTAGAAAATCAGCCCTGTGAGCGCGCAGGCCAAGGCGTTGGATAGTGGGTTCTGCCGTACCCGACGCAAGACCTTGTCGCAGCGCCTGCACAGCATGTCGGTCCCCGGGACCGGCCGCGCCGCCAGCCTGCTAAACAAACCGCAATCGGGGCATTCGTGTATGGCGGTAAGCATCCGGTCCTAAACTGGTTATACCTTGATTGTGCACAGGAATGCCCCAGAAGCAAAGGGCTTCCTAAATCGACTGCAGAGGCGATGCTCTCCGCCGTTGAATAAGTTTTCCATGCCTTCTGCCCCACCGCCTATTAATGGCCACGCTCGCCCTGAGCTCAGAGCGTCTCTGCGCTGGAACCCGAGTCCTTCTTAGCGGCGTCACCTGCGTCACGGCGTTGGGCATGATCTTATGTAACCGCGCCGTGTAAATTCATGTGGAACCCTTCGCGGGCGACGTCTCGCAACGATGCTCCCGCGCGGTCTTGCGCGTTCTACGAGCACAGAAAAGGCTAAAGGGCGGGAACGTTCGCCTGTCCTTCGCACAGGTCCGGTCTTCCTTGTCGAGATTTTATCCTCAAAGGCCTACACCATCCCTCTCGAGCCCGATGCCTCTTGGGGGGTGTTTTCTGGCTCGCGACAAATCACCACAACATTCAGCCAGGAGATTTTACGCATGTCACGTCATCATCAAAATGCCGCCAGCCACCACGAACGCGCCGCCGCACATCATCGCAAAGCCTCGCGCCACGCTGAAGCTGGCAACCACATGGACGCAGCCCACCACGCGCAAGTTGCCCGCGGACATTCCCTGCAGGCTAACGATTTCGCCAATGAAGCAAGTAAGGACCACGCTTATAACGAGGAAATGGGCGGTCGCCGCCAGGATCGCTCCGGAGCCCGCGGAACTTATGGCAATAACGGCTCGGGCGGCTGGGAGAGCAGCGGCTCAAGCCGGGGCGCACAAGGCAATCGAGCCAATCAGAGCCACGGCCAGGAAGATCACGAAGAGGAAGATATGGAGGACCAGGAGTCTTCTGGCGGTTACCGCGCCAATGAAGACGAGGACGAAGACGAAGGCATGTCGGCATCCGGCGGTCGCAACAACCCGTCGAACGGCGCAGGCCGCGGCCGCAAGAAAATGTCGGCCCAGTCCTCGAAGGGGCGGGGACGTGAAGGACAGAAGGGCAGCAACGCCTAAAAATATGTGAGCTTTCTGAGCCGCATATCGATGAGGGGGGCCCACGCCATGTGGGCCCCCCTTTGTCCTTGTCAGTTTAGGTTTGTGGTTTGGCGGTCGGTTTCATCGCTCCGGACCATCGAGCCACAACTCAACTATGATCGAGTCTTTATACCGCGGCGCGACTTCGTAATTACAAAAAGATCGCGTGGCGGCTTAAAAAAGTATCCGCCGCTTCGCCGGCCGTTTCAACCAATGCTCGAGGGAGCCCTCTCATGCCAACCGTCACCACACTCAACGATCTTTTTGTCGACCTGCTCAAGGATATTTATTACGCTGAGAAAAAGATTTTGAAGGCACTGCCGAAAATGGCGAAGTCCTTGGAAAAGGGCTCGTCGCTGGCCGCGGCATTTGAAAACCATCGCCAAGAGACGGAAGGACAAGTGGAGCGGATTGAGCAGGTCTTCGAAATCATCGGCAAACGCGCGGTGGGCAAGAAATGCGAGGCTCTCGAAGGCCTCACCAAGGAGGCCGACGAGTTGATGGAAGACGTAGACTGTCAGGCGACTCTCGAAGCGGGGCTCTTGGCAGGCGCCCAGGCCGTCGAACATTACGAAATCGCTCGTTATGGGACGCTTGTGGAATGGGCCAAGCTTCTCGGCCATGAGGATGCGGCCGAACTTCTCGAGCAAACGCTTGAAGAGGAAAAGAAGACCGACGAACTGCTCAATAAGATGGCCGTCAGCGCCATCAATGAGCGCGCTTTGCACGCACAAAACGAAAGTGGCGAAGAACTCGAAGACTCCGACGAAGAGCCGTCCTCTTCGCGCTCCAAACGGAAAGCCGCCTAACCGCCGTCATGGCTGGTAGGTTTCGGAAGAAGGTGCAGCATGGGGAAGACGTCACAAGGATCTGACCGCATGGGGGCGGCCCGCGCCGCGCAAGCCGGGCGCAAGATCCAGGACGAGATCGACCATTCCGATCGGACCAAGGGGGGCGGAGATCCGGCGGAAGCGAAACCCGCCATGCAGGCGGGATCGCGTGCTTATCCGTCCTCCTTTCCCGAGCAGCATTTGGCGAAGCCAGGGATAGAGGCGGCGTTGAACCCTGCCCCGCTTTACCAAGCACCTGCCTATCGCGGCTCGAAAAAATTGGAAAACCGGGTCGCTCTTATAACGGGCGGCGATTCTGGCATCGGCCGTTCGGTCGCAGTCCTGTACGCCCGCGAAGGTGCGAATGTTGCCATCATCTACTTGGACGAAGATCAGGACGCCTTAGAGACAAAACGAGCCGTGGAAAATGAAGGACAGGCTTGCATTCTGCTACCGGGCGATGTCGCGGACCCGGGTTTTTGCGAAGCTGCCGTGCGAAAAACTCTCGAGGCGTTTGGTCAGATCGATATTCTTGTCAACAACGCGGCCTACCAGGAACATGTCCAGGATTTCGCCGACCTAACCGAGGCGCATTTCGATCGGACGTTAAAAACCAACCTCTATGGTTATTTTCATATGGCCAAGGCCTGCGTGCCGCATATGAAACCCGGCAGCGCTATTGTCATGACTGGCTCCGTGACCGGCATTGAGGGCAACAAGCATCTTCTCGATTATTCGATGACAAAGGGCGGGATACACGCCTTCACACGCGCCTTATCGGCCAATCTTTTGGACAAGGGCATCAGGGTCAATGCGATCGCCCCCGGACCCGTCTGGACGCCGCTGAACCCTGCCGATAAGCAGGCAAGCGATGTAAGCCGTTTCGGCGCCGATACAGCGATGAGGCGCGCGGCCCAACCCGAAGAAATAGCGCCGGCCTTCGTTTTCATGGCCGCGCCCTGTTGCTCCAGTTACATCACCGGCGAAATCCTGCCCATCCTGGGCGGTTATAAGGGCGGTTAACGGCAAAGGAGAGGGTCATGCCACGCAAGTATTCACGCAGCGCTTCGAAGGACGTCGAGAAGGAAATGCAAGAGTTCAATAAGGGTACGGCAAAGAGCGGCAAAGGGGGCAAGGGGGGCAAGGTCAAGAGCCGGGCTCAGGCGATCGCGATCGGTCTTTCCGAAGCCCGCCAAAAAGGAAAGAAGGTCCCGCCGCCCAAGACCGGGAAGGGCAAGAAAAGCCAGGGACAGTTCTCGGC
>JALYJG010000205.1 GCA_030775365.1 Pseudomonadota bacterium | reverse complement strand
CGCTCGTACAGCATCACGCTCCAGTTGATCTTGCTCGGGTCGTTGTTTGGATTGAGCAGGCGGAAGCCATAGAAACCGGAAGCCTCGAGAAATTCCCTGTCGCCCATTTTCTTAAGGAAAGCGACCGCCCTTTGCTCGGCGTCCTCATCAAGCGTGCTGCGCGCACTTAAATCAAGCCTGTCGACCTCATATAATTTGCGCAAGCCCAGCATATTGGCCAGATGGGTTCGTAAGGCGTTGACGGCCTTTTGCTCGATAAAGGCTGATGGCGCCGAGGGCGGCGCTTCGGGCAGGAAATGCAACGTCGCGTCTTTGGTCGCGTTACAAAGATCACGCGAAATCACCCCCTTTTCCGTCAGCCTGTCGAGCGCGGCATCGGTCAGATCGTCCAAGGAGGTCCGGTCGGAAACGAGGTAAAATGTCGGTCGCCGCTGCGCCAGAATAAGGGCCAGAACAGCCCTGTACACATGAGCCTTGGCGCGCAGAGATCCTGGGTCGTCCTCCGGCAAGTTCAGCGCCTGCGTCGCTGCATCGAGATCGATGCCGAACCACGCCCAGAGGCCGTCACCGATGCTGTTAACTTCACCAAAGCCCGGGCGCGCGCCTAAGGGTGTGCTGTTCAAGTAATCAAGGGCGATCTGTTCCCGCGCCCGACGCGTGTCGGGGCCATCGAGATAAACGCGCAGCGAGGCTGAGGCGATCTGGCGGATCTTGTCCATGCCGCCGGAGGTCTGGCCGCCCGGCGAGAAACGGAATTTTTCGATTTGCGTGGCCAGCGTGCTGCCGCCGCCGGCATTCGCTTCCGGCATGAAGATATGCAGCATATGGACCAAAGCGGCGTGCAGAAAGCGCCCCCATTCGATGGCCGGATTGCGCGTGATGGGCCCGTCTTTGAGCAATTCACGGTTTTCGATAAACAAAAGGCTCTGCACCAGAAGCGGTGGCACATCCGAGAATTTTGCGAAGACGTGGTTCGGGTAGCTCGCGCTATAAAGCGGCTGGCTTCTGCGGTCAAAGAGCGTCAGGCCCACAACTGTTTTGGGGTGGTAAATGGGATAAAGCCCGCGATCGAGGAAATAGTCGTAAGTCGGCGAGCTGCGCATCTGTTCGGTAACGATGTAATCATCGCCCTGCAGCGCTTTCAGAAAGAAGGGGAGATAGCTATAGCCGAGGCGCTCATTATAGGGGCCTGTTGTCGGCGTGCGGAGTTTTGCGTTGGCGCCGGGCTGCATCGTGAAGCTAATGCGGGAGCCATACCAGGACAGCCATTCGGCCTGCAATTTGGAGGTGCGCGCCTCGTCACAAATCAGCACGCCGAGCACGCTGGCCAAGCCCAAAGCGATCAACACAGGGATCACAAAGAACATGCGGGGCAAGCGCATGCCGTGCGGTGGCGGGGCCTTCGGTTGGGGTCGCCGGGTTCGGGAATCCTTGCCCTTTTTGCGGGTTTGATTGGGTGCAGTCGCCATGGGCCGGGTTACGATTTTTATCCGCCTTTCACAAGGTTGGACATTTGAGCCCGGGACAAGGTCCAAATGTTCGTTCGCGCGCGGTTCCGGGCGGGGCCAGGCTCAACGCCGGAAATATGTTTTAGTCCATCAAATAACGTTCTTGAGTGCTTCACTTTACTTGCGGCAGTTTGTCCTGCTTGGTCAGTGCGACCGTGACTTCCTTCGCTTTTTCGGGCGCCATTTCGGCCATGACGGAGGCGGTACGAGCCGGTTTCATGCGTTGAATGACGCTCAGCAGCACAGGCATATCGAGGGCTTCAAAGATCTTTGCGGCTTCCTTCGGCTTCATGGTCTCATAAATTTTGACGAGGTTGTCGAGCTGTGCGGCCTGGGCGTCGCTCGCTTGCGTGACCATGGATTGGAGTTGCTTCCGCAATGTCTCCATTTCCTTAATTTTCTGATCGACCCTCTGTTCGGCGATTTTGATCAGCTCTTCATGCGTGTTGAGATCCTGCTCACGCTTGTCCAGCTCCTGCCGGCGATTGGAGAGCTGCTTGAGGACTTCCATTTCCGCAGGCGAGGCGTCGTCGGGTATCGTGATTTCAGGCTGCGCTTTGGCGGCTGCGGTATCCGCCTTGGGCGGCGTTGCTTTATCGGTCACGGCCTTGGCCGGAGTGGTGTCCGAGGGCGGCGCCGAAAGCTTGGGGGGCGTTATGGCCGGCGGCGCTTCGGCATGGGCCTCGTGGGCAAACAACTTCCCTGTACTGGCCGCGTCCCAGACATCGGCTGTGCGCAGGGCCAGCATGGCCAGACCCACGCACATCGTCAGGGGCAGAAACGTGCGCGGTGTGAGATGAAAACGCATAGCCCGTCTCAACTCAGTTTCTGAAGAGCTTGCATCAATTCTCTTTCGGCGCGCGAAGAGGGCTTGGCGGCTTGATCTCTTTGGACAGGCGCGATTGCTGCCGGTCTTGAATCTTCGGCCGGTCTCGACTCGGTCGAGGGCTTGGTCTCAGCCGTCGCTCTCGGCGGCTCGGGGGCTTTTGCGCCCGGCCGGGGCACACTCGTGGCGAGGTGGCTCAGGCGCTCAGCGAGTTGATCGGCGCTCTCGACCAGGAACTGCAATTCGTCCTTAGCCATCCTGGATTTATCGACAAGTTTCTCGAGATCATCTCCGCTTTCGCGGGCTGCCGCCTTAAGGTTGCGAATGCCTGTTTCGGCGCGGAGCACGGTGCTGCCGAATTCATGCACGAAGCGCTCCATCTCGAGCCGGCTCGCGCGTAGACTTTGCAAGTGACGAATGAGCCGCGTGGCCTGCACAAGGCCGCCGCCCACGAGCACGATTAAAACGATATCAAGAACAGAACGCACCCATTCGGCCATCATGGTCCCAAATCCTTTTGGTCATGAAGGGTCGTTTCCTCCACGCGGACGGCCATATGACCGTTCAACGATCCCATGCGGCCCTGAAAGAGCGTCACTTCGCCGGCGCGCAGTGCAATCAGGTCGTCCGTCTTTACGTTCAGCATCAGCCGCGAGCCCGGCTTCCAGTTCATGACCTCATTGAGCGGCACGGTGACTTCGCCGAGCACGGCATGCATCTTCATGCCTGTCATCAAAAGCTCATTCCCGAGATGGGTTTCCCAGATCGAATCGCGACCGAATTTTTCGCCCATGAACATCTGTAGCAGCAGCTCACGAATAGGCTCGAGGGTCGCGTAGGGGATAAGGATCTCGATGCGACCGCCTCTGTCTTCCATGTCGACGCGAAGCTTGGCGAGAACGGCCGCGTTGGCCGGGCGCGCGATCGTGGCAAAGCGCGGATTGGTTTCCAGGCGATCAAAGCGGAACGTCACAGGCGACAACGGGTCAAACGCGCCCGACATATCCGCGAGAACGACGCGTACGAGCCGTTCGACAAGATTGCGTTCAATGGTGGTGTAGGGCCGGCCCTCGATGCGCATGGCCGCCGTACCGCGGCGCCCGCCGAGCAACACGTCCACGATCGAATAAATCATGGCGCTGTCAATCGTCATGAGGCCTGAATTGTCCCACTCCTCGGCCTTGAAAACCGTCAGCATGGCCGGCAAAGGAATGGAGTTCAAATAATCGCCAAAGCGGACGGACGTGATCTGGTCGAGACTGACCTCGACGTTGTCGGATGTGAAATTGCGTAAGGACGTCGACATCATGCGCACAAGCCGGTCGAAAACGACCTCCAGCATCGGCAGACGTTCGTAATTGACGAGAGCGCTGTTGATCAGCGCCATGATGCCGGAATTTTCCTGGCCGGCGACGCTGCCGCCCTCGAAGCCCAGCAGGCTGTCGATTTCGTTCTGGCTCAGAACGCGCGCCTCGACACCTTCAGCGCCCTCTACCGGCTTTTGTTCTTGGGCCGTGTTTTCAGGCGCCGTATCAGTCATGGCTGGACTCCATTATTGC
>JALYJG010000204.1 GCA_030775365.1 Pseudomonadota bacterium | reverse complement strand
GCTCGATACGATCGTCAACACGATCCGATAAAAAGGGAGGCACCTAGTATGTCGCTTGAGGGAGTTCTTAAATGACGTTGGCATCGGCTCTCTCAACCGCGCTTTCGGGTCTGCAGGTGGCCACCACGCAGATGCAACTGACGGCCGGCAACATCGCCAACGCGCACACCAAGGGGTATACGACTAAGACCGCCACCCAGACATCGGTCTCGCTCGGCAACGATTCCGGCGGGGTAACGATCTCAGGCTACGCACGCAGCACGAATACAGCGCTGTCGGTCGCCTATAATGACGCCACGACACTGTCGTCTTTCTACGGCCAGCAAAACAGTTATCTTCAGCAGGTCCAAGCTGTCCTCGGCTCCAATTCGACGAACCCACCGCTTTCCAACGCGCTGGCGCAGTTTCAATCTGCCTGGACGCAGTTTTCTTCGGCGCCGGAGAGCCCAGCCACTCAGCAGACCGTCATTCAGTCGGGCGTTAACCTGGCGGGACAGGTGCAGACGATCGCGAAGGGCGTGACGACCCTGGCGGCGCAAGTCACAGGTGATATCGGCACGACGGTAAAAACGCTCAATGCCGATCTGACCAAGCTTTCCACATTGAATGCGCAAATCTCCCGCGCCCAAGGTGAAGGCCAACCCTCGGGCGATCTCCAAGATCAGCGCGATCAGGCCGTCAACGATGTCGCCTCGATCACGGGCGCAACTGTCTTCTCCCGCCCCAACGGCCAAGTGGCGCTCTACACACCCGGCGGTCTTCTTCTCGTCGATAGCGCGTCGGCGCAAAGCTTCACCTGGGACGGCACGAACGTCACGGCGGCGACGGGCCAGACAGTTACGAACGATCTGACAGGCGGATCCCTCGAGGCGCAGATCAATTTTCTGAACGGCAGCGCGACGAGCCCCGATCCCGGCACGGGCGTCATCAATAAGCTTAACAACCAGCTGAAGGCCTTGACGGACGCGCTGACGACGACGACCGGCTCGCCGGCCACATTCGCAAGCGCCTATAATACGGCGACGACAGGGACAGGGGAGCTTGCTTCCGGGTTCTTCACAATTGACGTGGCGGGCGATCCAAACTCTATCGCCGTCAACGCCAGTCTTGTAAGCGGCTCAGCGACGGTCAAAACGGCCAGCGCCACGCCGGTGGCCAACGCTCTCGCGGCGACGCGTAGCTTTTCGGCCAGCAGCCTTTCGGTCCCGAGCGGCACTTATGCCGATCTCGGCACGGCGATTTTAGCCGGCTTTCAACAGGCCGCAAATACGCTCACCACACAAAGTACCTCGGCCGCGCAACAGCAAACCTTCTACCAGCAAAGCCTCTCCAGCGCGACAGGGGTCAATGTCGACAACGAACTCGTCAATCTGACCACGCTACAAAACAGCTACGCCGCCTCCGCGCATGTGATCAGCACGATCAATTCGATGCTGCAAGCGCTCGAGAACGTCATCTAGCCGGAGCCGACACATGACCACACCCGTCAGCAATCTCTCGCTTCAGCTTCAGTCGCTGAATAATCTGAACACCGAACAGACAAACCTCGCGCGCTTAAACGAGCAGCTGGCGAGCGGTCAGCAATATGATAATTTAACGAATTACGATCCGACTGTCGCACATAATTTGATGAGTTTTCAGAACAACATCACGCAGCGCCAGGCTTATCTTGCTTCGATCCAGACCGTGCAAACCCGTCTTACGATCTACGACCAGACCATGAACGACATGGAATCGATAACATCTTCGGCCAGTTCGCTCGCGGCCAGCAACCAAAGCCTCGATCCCACCAAGGTGAGCGAACTTCAATCCCAGGTCCAATCCTATATGAAGCAGGTAACGGCCAACTTAAATCAGCAGGTCGGCGGACGTTACATCTATGCCGGCACGCGCTATTCGACGTCACCCGTCATCGACTTATCGACGCTCACAACGGCCCCTGCCTGGCCCTTCTCGCCGCAAACATCACCGAGTCTGCCGAATTACGATTCCGGCTTTTCGGCCCCCGGGCCCACGAATGATGCGACCGCTTATACGAAAGATTCGGTGACGATCGATACCGCCTTCAGCGTCCAGTACGGTGTCACGAGCACGGATCCGGCTTTTCAGCAGCTTGTGGCCGGGCTGCAATTCATGAACGCCGCCACGCAAAGTGGGGTCAGCGCCGCTACCTTTCAGACCGATATGGCGCATGCGAACAGCCTGCTGACGACAGCCCTCAACAGCCTCCAGACGCTCCATTCCGCTGTCGCCGACAACCAGAACACGCTCAAAACCGAAACCGACACGCAAAATACCGATATCAGCAATCTTCAAGGTCAGCTCAGTGATTTGCAACACGTGAACATCACGGAAGTCGGCACGGAAATTAATGTTCTGCAATCCCAACTTCAGGCATCTTATTCGGCGACCGCTTCACTCGAGCAACTCAGCATCCTCAAATATTTGTAACACCGAAAGGCGCCTCCTCATGACACCACCAAGAGATCATTTCCAGCCGCCCCAGGATCTGCTATCGGATAAGGGACCGTCGTCGTCCGAAAGGATCCCTGCCATGACGCCCCACAGCCTTTCCAGCCCCGTCTCGCTCAGCTACGTAGCTTCCTTGCGCGGCTTGTCACCACGCCCGCCTGGCGCTTCCTTCACTTACGCCCTCGTGAATTGCCGACAACCGGCGCTACTCACCTGCCTCGCCGCCAGCAATCCTGAGGGTCAGTTTTACGGGTTTGTTGGAGATTCAGCCGCGCGGGCTAAAGCCGACAGCGAGGCGCGAGCCGGTCAGGTCGACAACGTCCATTTTGTCGCTCCCGGAGCGACCGTGCCTCCTTTGAACTATCTTTGCGCCGATGATATCGAAGCCCCACTGTCGCAAAAGGAGCGTGAGGCCCTTTTTGATCTCGCCGAAAGCGCCCTTATACCGGGCGGGCTGTTGCACTACAGATACCGAGCCTACGATAACGAGAGCGGCTCGCTTCGCTTCCTGGTCCGCGAATTCGCGCCAGAGATGAACGTCGAGCAAGCGAAGGTTTTCTTGCTCGAGCTTAAAGCGCTCGGCGGTCATTATTTCTCGGGCCACCCGGCCGCGGCTATACGTCTCAACGAGGCCATTGCCAGCGGGGTCCCGGACGAATTCTTCGGTGATTACGAGGGCGGTGTCGCCCGCTCAGGCTCCATTGAGACGCTCATGGGTCTGCTGCCACGCGGCCTAACTTATGCTGGCGATGCCGATATCGCTGCCAATTACCTCGATCTTGCGGTACCGCCCTCGGGCCAGACCATCATTCTCGAATCCGTTCAGAACCCGCTTTATGAGTCGCTCAAGGATTTTGCACTGAACCGCAGCATCCGTGCCGATATCTGGTGCCGGGGCCCGGTCACGCCTGTGGCTGATTTGCCCGAACTTTTCGGTGGTTTCTCCTACGGCATCGTTGGCCAAAAAGACGGCGTGCCGGACTCGTTCAAGGCGCAAGGCAAGACCGTCGATCTATCCTCGCCTCTCTTCCGGAAACTCACAGGCCTCATGAGCCTTCTGCCGATCAGCATCGGCGACTTCCTTGCCCATCCGGACGGTGCCGGATTCTCGGCCCTCGAAGTCGTAGGGGCCGTGCAGATTCTTGTTGCCTGCGGCATAGCGCAGCCCATGCGCGGTCTCTACCGTTCGCGCAATGTGGAAAGCGTGGCGCAGCCGCGTTTTGCCGGCGCCTTCAATAAGCAGTTGGGCCAGACCGTGCTCTCCGGCGAAGACATGTGGCTCGCCTCGCAGGCGATCGGCAGTGCCGTCAGCGTCTCAGCCAAAGAAGCGTTGGTCATGCAAGCGCTCGATCGCGGCGGCCTTGCCAATTCTGTCTCTGTTCTGCTGCCTGAACTTCAGCGATTGGCCCTTCACGGCCCATCGGATGC
>JALYJG010000203.1 GCA_030775365.1 Pseudomonadota bacterium | reverse complement strand
AATGTGGCATTCGGTACATCCAGGCCGACTTCGATCACCGTCGTCGCCACGAGCACCTTGATCGCGCCAGATGCAAACGCGGCCATAACGCTATCTTTGGCCTCGGCCCCCATTTGGCCATGCACCAGACCCACTTGCGCAGCGCCAAGCCGTTCGGCCAGCAGCGCAGCACGCGCGGTGGCGGCAGCGAGATCCATGGTTTCCGACTCTTCGATCAAAGGACAGACCCAGTAGATTTGCGTGCCGGATCCTATCTTGCGCCGCACTCCTTCTATGACCTCGTCGAGCCGGCTCATATCGATTAGGCGCGTATCGATCGGTGAACGGCCGGTGGGCTTTTCGGTCAAGCGGGATACGTCCATATCGCCATAAGCGGTGAGCGTTAGGGTCCTCGGGATAGGCGTTGCCGTCATCACGAGTATATCGACGCCGCGGCCTTTCTCCGAAAGGCGAACCCGCTCGTTGACGCCAAAGCGGTGCTGCTCATCGACGACGACAAGGCCAAGATCGGCGAAGGCGACATCGTCCTGAAAAAGGGCGTGCGTGCCTATCACGAGCTTCAGACTGCCATCGGCGAGCCTATCCAGTACCGCCTGGCGCTCGGTCTTGCGGCTCTTGCCGACCAAAAGACCGATCTCGATGCCCAGCGGCGTGAGATAGTCGGCCAGCCGTTGCCGATGTTGCTTGGCCAGAATTTCGGTTGGCGCCATAAGGGCCGCCTGCGAACCGGCCTCCATGACCTGCAGCATCGCCAAAAGAGCGATGATGGTTTTTCCAGAACCCACATCGCCCTGCAAAAGGCGCAGCATGCGTCGCGGCGACTTTATATCGCCGCTGATCTCTGACAAAGCTTGAAGCTGCCCTGCTGTCAGGCGAAACGGCAAACTATCGTTGAGTTTTTTCTGCCAGGTATCGGGGCCCGCAAAGGACCTGCCTTTGCCGGCGCGATGGTGCCGGCGGATAACGGCCAGGGCAAGCTGGTCGGCCAGCAATTCATCATAAGCCAGACGCCGCCGCTCAGGCATCGAAAGGGCGGGGAGATCATTTAGGGGTGAGGTCGCGGGTGCGGGGTTGTGCACCGTTTGCAGGGCCGCCTTCCAACTGGTCCATTGCTCACGCTGCACCAAATGAGGGTCAAGCCATTCGGGGCAGTCCGGCAGCCGTGTCAATGCCTGTTCGATTGTTTTGCGCAACATGCGGCCGCTCAGGCCTTCCGTCAGAGGATAAACGGGCTCAAAGCGCGGGATTTCACCAGCGCGATCGGGAGGCAAGACATAATCGGGGTGGTTCATGGTCCAGTTCGACTGATAGCGTTCCAAAAGGCCGCTGACGACGACAGCGCCCTTCAGCGGATAGAGTTTCGTCAGGTAATCGCCCTTGGCGTTGAAATAGGTAATGAGCAGACGCTCGCTCCCGTCAGTCGCCGTGATACGATAGGGCCGCCTCGGAACCGGCGGCGGGTTATGCTCTAAAATGGTCAGATTGAGCGTCACCACGCGACCGCTTTCGGCCGCTTTGAGCGAGGGGCTGTAACTCCGGTCGATGACACCGTTGGGCAGGTGCCAAAGTAAATCGACCACATGCTCGCAGCCGAGCCGCCTAAAGAGCGGCGCCAGCCGAGGCCCCACACCTTTCAGGGTCGTTATGGCGGCAAAAAGGGGAAACAGAAGTGTGGGGCGCATCAGGCTCAGTCTGGCATTATTCGCGCGTTTAATATAGAGAAGGCCCCTCGTTTTGCGGAGAGAATTGTGGGCGGAGAGAATTGTGGGCGAAGACAAACGTAAGGCAAGGCTCAGGTTTCGCTGTTGGCACAGGGGAACGCGTGAGATGGACCTGTTGCTCGGCTCATTTGCTGACATGCACCTGCCTGGCTTTTCGATCGAGCAGCTCGAGCGTTTTGAGGCCCTGCTCGAAGAGAGCGATCCCGATCTCTATGACTGGGTCACGGGCGCACAAACCATCCCGCCCGAGCATGAGAGCGACGTGATGCGGCAGCTTTGCCGCCACTGTTTTGCCGACGACCAAACGACGAGAGGCGCAAATTCCGCTGATGACCCCCCTTGCGTCGCCGGCCCGCCTATCACCAATGGCGAGGCGATCTGATGTTTGCCGCCGCCTTCGATCCAACGGCACGGGGACGCACGACTATTGCCGGTGCGCCCTCCGGCCATGATGTGCGGGTCCTGGCTGAAATAGCCTCGCGTTTAAACGGCATCCCGCTCATTCATGTCGCTCTTGACGATATAAGGGCCGCCGTGATGGCCGATGCACTGGCTTTCTTTGGACCACATTGTGAGGTGCTGTCTCTTCCGGCCTGGGATTGCCTGCCTTATGACCGCATTTCGCCGCATACGGATATCATTGGCGAGCGCCTGACGGTTCTCGGCCGGCTCCGCAAACCCTTCAAGCGACCTTGCATCATTCTGACGACTGTTAACGCCGCCGTGCAGAAGACCGTGCCGCCCGAAATCCTCGAAAAGGCCAGTCTTTATGTCGGCATAGGGACGGAGCTCAGCGTCGAAACATTGCGCGGCTTTTTAAGCGCGAACGGTTATGTGAGCACCGGCACGGTTCGTGAGCCCGGGGAATTTGCCGTGCGCGGCGGCATTGTCGATATGTTCCCGCCCGGCCATCCGAATCCCATAAGGCTCGATTTCTTCGGCGATGAGGTGGAATCGATCCGTGTGTTCGATCCGCTTACGCAAACGACCACCGACCGCCTCGACAGCGCGCAGCTGGGACCGATATCCGAAGTGCTCTTGGACGAGCGCGCTGTCGCCCATTTCCGCACCCATTACCGGGAATTGTTTGGCGCTGTCACGGAGAGCGATCCGCTCTATGAAGCTGTAACCGCGGCGCGGAAATTTCCCGGCGTCGAGCACTGGCTTGGTCTCTTCTACCCAAAGCTTTACAGCCTGTTTGATTATCTGCCGCACGCCGCCGTGAGCCTTGATCACCAGGCAGATCAGGCTATGACCTCGCGGATGCAGCAGATCGATGATTTTTACCAAGCGCGGCTGTCGCTTTACCAGGCGGCGCGGCGCGTCAAGAAAGGCTCGCAACCGGTCGTCTATAAGCCCGCCCCCGTGACGACATTGTATCTCGATGAGGCCGGGATTGCTGACGCGCTTTCGGGGCGCGCGGTAGCTGCCCTCTCCCCCTTTACCCCCGCTGAAACAGGTCTAGCCCTCGATGCGGGTGGTCGGCGCGGCCGCGATTTTGCCGATGCGCGCGCGCTTGAGACCGACCTCTATGGTGCACTCCAGCGTTACATCGAGAGCCAGCAGGCCCATAATAAGCGTGTCACGATCGCATGCTACAGCCAAGGTTCAAGCGACCGGCTTGTTTCTCTCCTGCGCGCGAATGGCGTCGCGGCTCTGACTCAAGTCCAGAGCTATGATGAACTCAGGAAATGCGACGCCAAACAAGTGGCGCTGATTATCCTCGGCTTCGAGCATGGCTTCACAGCACCCGATGTGACCGTCATCACCGAACAGGACATTCTCGGCGATCGTCTCGTGCGCCCAGCCCGAAAACGCCGCGTCTCGGCGCCTTTTCAGCTCGAGCTTGGCAGTCTTAATCCGGGCGATTTCGTCGTGCACGCCGAACACGGCATTGGCCGTTACGACGGTCTTGAGACCATATCCGTCCTGAACACGGTGCATGATTGCGTCAAACTCGTTTACGATGGTGGCGATAAGTTATTCGTGCCTGTCGAAAACCTTGATGTCCTGACGCGCTACGGCTCGGCTGAGGCGGGGGCTACGCTGGACAAGCTCGGCGGCGCGGCCTGGCAAACGCGCAAGGCTCGCGTCAAAAAGCGCCTTAAGGATATGGCCGATGCCTTGATGAAAATAGCGGCCGCACGGGAACTCAAAACGGGTGAGGTCATCACGGTTCAGGAAGGCGCCTATCAAG
>JALYJG010000202.1 GCA_030775365.1 Pseudomonadota bacterium | reverse complement strand
CGGTGCCCGTGCCGTCCCTGCACATCTTCAGGACCGCCGACAACCTAACAAATGCCGCCTGCGTGAGGATGAACTATGCCGGCAACCCAACCAACCCGTCCTCCCCCTCCCCCAACTTCCATGTCATTGAAGGTGAAAAGGTCATTTTACGGAAGCGGGACCGCAAAGCGGAAGCGCGGGCTCTCAAGCAACTGGCCCCTTTCCACCTCCAGCCGGTCGCTGAGGCGCCCGATTTGGCGGCCAGGCACTTCGACAGCCAAGGCATGTGCTTTATGGCACCCGGCGATGCCTTGCCCTGGTTCTGGCTCGACTTCATGCACGAGGCCGCGCCGCGCCTGCGTGAGGCGGGTTACGAGATTACGGTCGACGATGATTGCCACATGGTCGTACTGGACACGGATGACGAGACCATTGAAGCGTCGTTCACGCAGAGCGGCGAGTGGTGGTTTTCGCTCGACCTCGGCATAACGATCGATGGCCAGCGCACCCCCCTGCTGCCCGTGCTCGTCGCGTTGCTACGCACGATCCGGGACGCCGATGATATCGAGAAATTGACCGCGCGCGACAAGTGTTACGCGCCGCTCGCTGACGGTCGCTACGTTGCTTTGCCTTCCGCGCGCGTCAAAACGATCCTCCAAACGTTGATTGAACTTTTTGACGACAAGCCATTGGACGACAAGGGTCGGTTGCGGGTGTCTTTCGACCTGGCCACAGCCTTGCTCAAGGTCAAGGATATCACGCGCAAGCGCTGGCTCGGCGAGGGCCAGCTTAAAAACCTGGTCGAGAAACTCGGTGACTTCGAAGGCATCGAGGACACCGCTCTTCCGCCTGGGCTGAACGCCGAGCTGCGGCCTTATCAAAAGCAGGGCTATGATTGGCTACATTTTCTTGGCACCTACAATCTCGGCGGGATTCTTGCCGACGATATGGGCCTTGGCAAAACCGTTCAGGCTCTGGCCTATATTCTCTCGCTCAAAAGGCAAGGGCGCCTTGGCACCTGCCTCGTCATTATGCCGACGAGCCTCGTGACGAACTGGCAGACCGAAGCCGCGCGCTTCACGCCCGATCTCAAAGTGCTCACCCTGCACGGCGGTGATCGGGCGCGTAAATTCCACGACATCCCGGATGCGGACGTGGTTCTGAGCACCTACCCGCTCATCATTCGGGATGTCGAGAATCTACGCGCACATAAATGGGGCCTCGTCATCCTCGATGAAGCGCAAGCTATTAAAAACCCGACGTCCAAAATGATGCAGGCGGTTTGCATGCTGGAGGCCAAGCAGCGCTTGTGCCTGACAGGCACGCCGGTCGAAAACCACCTCGGCGAGGTCTGGTCCATCTTTGCGTTTTTGATGCCGGGCCTGCTCGGGGACTACAGAAGCTTTGCGAGGCTTTACCGAACGCCCATCGAAAAGGGTGGCGATTCCGAGCGACAAAATCTGCTGGCACGCCGGCTTCGGCCCTTTATTTTGCGGCGTCTCAAGTCCAACGTCGCCAAGGAGCTGCCGCTTAAGACAGAAATCATCCAACGCGTCGTCTTCGGCGAAGACCAGCGCGATTTGTATGAAACCGTCCGCCATGTCATGAACGATAAAGTGCAGGAGGTCATCGCGGCTAAGGGACTGGCCCGAAGCCAAATCGTGATTCTCGACGCGCTGCTGAAATTGCGACAGGTCTGTTGCGATCCCCGGCTCGTTAAGATATCGGCCGCCGCCAAAGCCAAGACCTCGGCTAAACTTAGCATGCTTCTGGAAATGTTGCCGACGCTAATCGAAGACGGCAGGCGGATCCTTCTCTTCTCGCAATTCACAAGCATGCTGGATCTGATCAAACCTGAGCTGGATTTGGCCGGCATCCCTTACGTCGAGTTGCGCGGTACAACGAAAGACCGGCGCACCCCCATCGTCCGTTTCCAGAAAAAGGAGGTCCCGCTCTTTCTGATCAGCCTCAAGGCGGGCGGGACCGGCCTCAACATCACGGCCGCTGATACCGTTATTCATTTCGATCCCTGGTGGAATCCGTCCGTCGAAAACCAGGCGACCGACCGGGCTCATCGCATCGGTCAGGATAAGCCGGTTTTCGTTTACAAGCTTATTGTCGAGGGCAGCATCGAGGAACGAATCCTGGATTTGCAGCAGAAAAAGGTGCACCTGGCTGACGCCCTGCTGGGCGATGGGTCGTCTACAACCTCCGCCCTGACCCAGGACGACCTGCAGTGGTTGCTGGAATCGGTCTGAGATGGACCGGTTCAACGTCATTGTTATAGGCGCTGGGGCTGCCGGCCTAATGTGCGCCATGACCGCCGCCCGCCGCGGCCGCCGTGTCCTCCTTTTGGACCACGCCGATCGGGTCGGCGCGAAAATCCTAATTTCAGGCGGTGGGCGTTGCAACTTCACCAATCGCTTCACGGCGCCCGATCGCTTTTTATCCAGTAACCCGCCCTTCTGCATATCGGCGCTGCAAGGTTACACGGCGCAAGATTTCATAGCGCTCGTCGAAAAGCATAAAATTGCCTACCATGAGAAGACGCTCGGACAATTGTTCTGTGATGTTTCTGCGCGCCAGATCGTCGACATGCTCGTGGCCGAGTGCGCGGCAGCCCATGTCGATGTGCGGCTGCGCCATTCGATCGGCCATATCGCAAAAGGGGAGGCGTTTCGCGTCGAGACCGACCAAGGTGCTTTCACGGCGGACGCCCTGGTCTTGGCCACCGGGGGCCTGTCGATTCCGAAGCTTGGGGCCACGGGCTTTACCCATAAAGTCGCGCGACAGTTCGGCCTGCCGGTCACGGCTCTGCGTCCGGGACTTGTACCTCTGACCTTCGAGGGTGACGACCTGGCCTTCATGCAGCCCTTGAGCGGCGTATCGCTCCCCGTTGTCGCGAGCTGCGGGAAAGGATCGTTTACGGAGGAGATGATTTTTACCCATCGCGGCTTATCTGGCCCGGCCATCCTGCAAATCTCTTCCTGGTGGCGCGAAAGCGAAGCGATCACCTTAGATTGCCTGCCCGGCCTTGATGCGAAGGCTCTGTTACGCGAGCGAAAAAAAGCCAGGCCCAAGGCTGAGCTCAAAACGATCCTAGCCGAAGTCATGCCGCAGCGCCTTGCTTCCCAGTTTGCCGCGCTTCAGCATCCGGGTCAGCCCATAGTGGCCATGACGGATAAAAAGCTCGACTTGGTGGCGGGCGGCCTGAAGGCGTGGCAGCTTTTTCCCTCAGGGTCGGAGGGCTACGCTAAGGCCGAGGTCACGCTGGGCGGCGTTGACACGGCCGCCCTTTCCTCCAAGACCATGGAAAGCCGGAGCGTCAAAAACCTTTACGTCATCGGCGAGGCTGTGGATGTGACCGGGTGGCTCGGCGGCTATAATTTCCAGTGGGCATGGTCCAGTGGATGGAGCGCAGGAATGGCCGTTTAAGCGTCCCGGCTGCCCGCCGTATCCAATCTGGTCATCTGGCGATGACGCGTACGGAAACGCGCTTTGTCTTCGTCGCTCCTGTCCCCATGGCAGCGGGCGCACGACACACCTTCCTCGAAGTGTTGATGGGCCTTGTCCTCGGCCATCAGCGGATATCCGCAGCAAAAGCACATCGAGTAACGCCCGGTCGTCAATCCCTGCCCCACCGCCACGCGCCGGTCGAACACATAACATTCCCCGCGCCAGAGGCTGTCGCCGGGCGCGATCTCTTCGAGGTATTTCAGAATGCCTCCCTTGAGATGATAAACCTCTTCAAAGCCCTCCGCCCGCATGAAGGCGGAAGCTTTTTCGCAACGGATACCGCCGGTGCAATACATGGCGATTTTTTTTTGCCGGCTGGGATCCATATTCAACCGGACGTAATTGGCGAAATCAGTGAAGCGCTCGATCTGCGGATCTTTGGCGCCGGCAAAGGCGCCTATAGCAGTTTCGTACGAGTTCCGCGTGTCGAGAACAA
>JALYJG010000201.1 GCA_030775365.1 Pseudomonadota bacterium | reverse complement strand
CGCGCCGTGCAACTTGACGAGATGCTCAGCGATCCCGCGCTTGAAGCGCGCGCCGAGGCGATCGGATCGACTTTGCGCTGCCTCGTCTGTCAGAACGAATCGATCGAGACCTCGGCCGCGCCACTCGCGCATGATTTACGTGTCCTCGTACGGCAAAGATTGGCCGCCGGCGACAGCGATGGGGATGCGATCCGTTCGATTGTCGCGCGCTATGGCGATTACGTCCTGCTTCAGCCCCCTTTCAAACAATCAACGCTCGCTTTATGGCTTGGCCCAGGCCTGCTTCTGATTGCGGCTACCTTTTGCGCGGCCGGGTTCTACCGAAAGCGCGCGACCTATGACGATGCCACGCCGTTATCGGACGACGAACAACAAAGGGTGGCGAGCCTCACCGCAGAGATCGAAGCGGCGAAGAAGGTCGCCGGAGGGCTGGATCCTAGAGGGTTGCGGGCAACAGGAGCGAACGCGGCCGAGCTTCATGCGACCGAGATCGGCTCGGAACAGGTCGCCACCTCCAAGGAGATCGGCGGATGATTGGCCTTATTTTTCTTCTCATGACACTGACGACGATCGCGGCTCTGATGCTGCCCTTAATGCGTCGTGATGAAGATGCGGGCGCTCCGCGCGCGGCCTATGATATCGCTGTCTACCGGCATCAACTGGCCGAGCTTGAGCGCGATAAGGACCGCGGCCTCCTGAGCCAAGAGCAGACAGACGCAGCGCGGCTCGAGATACAGCGGCGCCTCCTGGCCGCCGCGGCTGTAACCGGGGATCAACCGGCGATCCCGCATAGGTGGCGGGCCCTGACAGCCTTTCTGGTGGCCGTTATCCTGGCCGGCGGCAGCTGTCTTCTCTATGCGCAGCTGGGCTCGCCTTCCTTGCCGGATAGGCCATACGCATCGCGGCGAAATGATCCCGATTTTAGGCTCAACGCCGCAGCGGAGGCGATCGCAGCCAAACTGGCTGCGGATCCGGATGCGGAAAGCTACAAACACCTGGCAGGAATGTTCTACGCTCTTCACCGCTATGATCAGGCCGCGGCGGCCAGCCAGCGAGCTATTGATCTTGGAGCCAGGGATGCCGCGACTTTTGCCCAGCTCGGCGAAAGCCTCGTCATGGCCAATGAGGGCGGCGTAGTTGCGGAGGCGCAGGCGGCATTTCAAAACGCTCTGGCCAAAGATCCAGGAGAGCCCCGCGCTCGCTTTTACGCCGGGCTTGCGGCGGCTCAAGCCGGACAGCTGCGAGAAGCCGTGGCGATGTGGCGCGATCTCGAGCGGGATGCTCCGCAAGCGGCTCCGTGGCTACCCATGCTCGAAGAAAATATAGCCCTCTATGCCAAACAAGGCGGCTTTAATCCCGCTTCGGTTCCGCCGGCCAAAGGGAGTTTTACTAACGCGAATTTTAATGGTGTTCGTTCCGAGGCCGCGTCCTCAGCGGTTGGTCCACGGAAGCGCTAGTCCCAATTAGTCAGATCTAGCCCGTCACTCTTTAGGGTGCCAGCCATTGGCGTAAAGGCAGGCACGGATATCGGCATCGCGTCCATCCTGATTATCGTCGATATCGACGAGGAGAGGCGGCACATAGGTACCGCCTTGCTGGTAGCAGTTGACGGCATAAGGGTTGCGCTCGCAGTGCGTGACGGCAGGGGTCACATAGCCCTGCCCCACTTCGATAGGCCGCATGAGCGGCGGAAACTTTTGCGAGGCATGGCTGACGCAGGCCGCCTGCATGGCATCGAAATCCCGGGCGGTTGCGCCCGGCTTCTCCCATTGCTCGGCACAGGCCGAAAGAGCAAGCAGGGCTGGCAAAAGAAATAGAGGAAGGCAGCGCATGGGATTTTTTGAGGACGCTTGGGGGCTTTGGGAAGCTTGGAAAGCTTGGGAGCTTCTGAAGTTAGTGGCGTCCCGGCCAAATGACAACTAGCTTTCGTCCAGCAAGAGAGATGTCTCGGCCCGCCGCTGCAAAATTACAGTGCGCATGCGGACAAGGATTATGGACGCTGCGTAACAGGCGTAAGCGAGGCCCATGATGAGCAAAGGATGCAACATCTGCGCATCGATCGTCGAGCCAGAGAGCCGCAAAACGCTGGCGGGCTGGTGCAGCGTGTTCCACCAGTCCACAGAAAAACGAACGATCGGAACGTTCACGGCGCCCATAAGAAGTAATATCGCGCCTGCCTTGCTCCCGCGCTCATGGTCATCGAAGGAGCTGCGTAAAACAATGTAACCGCAATAGAGAAGAAACAGAACCAGCACGCTCGTCATGCGCGCATCCCAAGCCCACCAGGCGCCCCAGCTCGGCCTGCCCCAGAGACTGCCTGTGGCGAGACAGAGCGCTACGAACATCGCTCCTACAGGTGCCGCCGCCGTACAAAAGACATCGGTCAACGTATGTCGAAGAACAAGACCTATAGCCGCCGCGATCGCCATAGCAACATAGATCCCGAGCCCCAACCATGCTGCCGGCACATGGACATACATAATGCGCACGGTCTCCCCCTGCTGGTAATCGGTCGGCGAGTGAAACAACGCGAGATAGAGGCCGACAGCAAAAGCGGCGACCCCAGCCGTTGCGAGCCAGGGGATCAGCCAAGCGGCGAGCCGATCGAATTGTCCAGGATTGGCAAGGCGTGTGGTGAGTGACATGAGCTATCCTTGAGGCTAGTCAGCCGTTGGTTGATCAGCTGTTGGTTTGTCGGCGGTTGATTGGTCATACTTTTTGATTGTCCTACGTCTTGCCATCATCCTTGACCCTCTCGGAGGGCAGCCGCAATCACAAACGGAGCGCCCGGTAAGAGCAGAGCCAGTAAGGCCCCCAGCAAAAACAGATGCGGAGCTGGTGACGCGCCAAGCGCGGCCGCATCGCAGGCGCCCACGGCAAAAATCAGCACAGGGATATAAAAGGGCGCCAACAAAAGGGTCAGCAGGGCCGGATGGCGGCGCAAGGCGACCGTTACAGCACCCATGATACCGCCCAGCAATACCACCGAAGGAATGCCCAGCATGAGGGTCGCAGCCAGGACAGGGATCACGGTCAGTTTGACGCCAAGAACGCCGACCGCCGGAAGACCGACCAAAGCCAGCACCGCCAGCATCATGAGCGCTTGCGATGACAACCGCATCAAAACGATCAAAGGCAGAGGCACCCCAGCCAGCAAAAGAAGATCGAGCGTTCCATCGGCTGCATCCTCGACAAACAGCTTTTCAACCGCCAGAAGGCTCATAAACAGCGCCGCCAGCCAGATAAGCCCGGGCCCCAGACGTGCCAGCATCTCGGGATCCGGGCCGATCGCAAAGGGCAAGAACAGGATAACGATGATGAAAAACAGAACGAGCGCCGCCCAATCGGGCAAGCGGCGCGTCTGAAGACGCAAATCATGGCGCAGCAGATTTAAGGGCGTCATGGCAATGGACCTGCGAGGGACAAATGCTGTGCATCCTTCAGATCGATCCCGTGATGGGCAGCTACGATCACGATGCCGCCTTTTGTCCGGTGGCGGGCCACAACGCCGGCAAGCAGCGCCTGACCTCTCGCATCCAGCGAGGTCGCCGGCTCGTCAAGTAGCCAGAGCGGCGCCTCCTGCGTGGTGAGGCGCCCGAGGGCCACACGACGGCGCTGCCCGGCCGAGAGATAACGGCCGCGGCGCTCGAGCAGCGGCTCGAGATAAAGTTCATCAAGGACCTCTGTCGGGGCAGGATTGCCGCGCAAGCTTTGCCAGTAACCGAGCATTTCCCGTACCGTAAGGTCGGGCTTGATCGCATCATTATGCCCAAGGTAATGCAGGCGCGCCCTATGCCGCGACCAGTCAAGCGCTGCGCCGCCCCAATTGATCTCCCCCCGTGAGGCCGGCAACAGCCCCGCCAGCGTGCGCAACAGGCTCGATTTGCCGCTGCCATTGGGACCAGTGACGAGCAGCGCCCCTCCAGGATCAAGAGCGAAAGCA
>JALYJG010000200.1 GCA_030775365.1 Pseudomonadota bacterium | reverse complement strand
CGTTTATGCCGATGACGGCTTGGTGTTGGCGCCTGTACCCTTGACCGCGGGAGCACCAATGGTATCCCCGCTGGATCAGTTGGACTCCAGCCACCGCATGGGCCTTTTGCTGAATTATGTGCGCAAGGAAGGGCCAGGCTGGGTGCCGGGACTGCGTCAGAATCTGCGCGCTCCCGTCAACTGGTTGATGAACGGTCTCGGTCCTATGGGCCAGATGTTCGGTCACGACGCGCTTGACGATGCCGGGGGCGATGATCGTTGGGGCGACGCTTGGCTGTCCTCGGTGATGAGCCCGCTGTCATCGCTTTTGCGGACGCCTTCTGTGCACGAGTCCCAAGCCTTCTGGGTGACGCCTGGTTATCATCATAAGGGGTTTTTGCCGTTCCACGACGTCATGCTGATGAGCTTCAACCTGCGGGAACATTTTCTGGACGATCGCCTGCAGTTCGATCTTCGCCCTTTCTATGGCCAGAACTGGTTGAGCGCTAACGGTTACGGCGGCGCGCAGCTCAGCGTTAATCTCGGCAAATCTGGCGCTGCGCCTTGGGGTAGCCTCGCGCTTCGCTACAGCGACGGCGCGTCTAACCTGATGGACACGTCGCGCGGCTTCGATATGACGGCGGCCTTGCGTTTCGATGAGCATCTATCCTTGAACGCCGGCGTCAACGGCGAACGCGATACCGAGCTGGGCAATTACGTTATGTTGCGCTGGCGGGCGGAATTCGGCCGTTGAGGCGTCGGCGGTTATCTATACGTTCTTCCATTTTTCTGCACAGCATGCCCATCGCCAGGAAGATTGCGATCCATACGACGTAGACAAGCGCGAAACCCCAGGGGCGGGGCCAAGCCATCCAGCCGGGCGCCTCGATCAACCCGAGCTTCGCCAGCAGCGTATTGAGGGGGTAGGTCAGACCGAGGGCGGGTACGGCAAGCGACCAAAAGTAAACCAGCCGCGTAAACTGCGATATGACGTGCTGGACGTTTAAAGCCAGCAACCAGCTCGCCAAGGCAAAGAAAACCCCGTGGACTTCGAGCGCCATGGCAATGAGGTGAAACAAGGTAACGCGCTTTTTGACGTGCCTTGCATCGATATAGACAGAGTCGGACGGATACACGGCGCCCTCGCAATCTTTCTGCCGGCTCTGTGCGAATAGCCGGATAAAGAATGGAACAAGCGAAAGCAGTATACACGTTTTTGCGCTCAATGTCAGCGCCGCGGAATTACCGTTCCTATGGGCTGGTTGCCTGAGGTTTATTTAAAAGGGTGTTGCCGGCAAAACGGGAAATCGGTCGACGGCTTTCGGTCCTGTCGAAGACTTCGGTCCTGTCGAAGACAGGGGACTGAGAGAACGTGAGGATGTTCAAGCTAAGCGGTTTCGGCCCGGCCCGCTCCGGATCCGTCCTTGGTGCCGCTGTCGTCTAAATTTCGAAGTGAATCATCTTCGTCATCACCGCCCAGCCGATCGACATCCACGTGACCCCGACGCCCATCAGGATCTCGCCAGCCAGACTGTTAAACAGCGTCATCATATATTCCGAATTGACGATCATCAGCAGCGTGAACATGATGAAAGGCAGAGAGCCGATGATCATCGCGCTGGCTTTGGCTTCGGCCGACATCGCCTTGATTTTGAGGCGCAATTGGCGGCGTTTGCGAATGAGGTCGGAAAGATTGCCGAGCGTTTCCGCGAGATTGCCGCCCGTCTCTTTCTGAATGGCCATGGCGATGATGAGGAAGCGGAACTCGGGGGACGAGACGCGGCGGGTGACTTCCCACATGGAGGCTTCCAAGGTCCGGCCCATGCGAACCCCGTCGGCGATGCGATGAAACTCGATGCCCACCGGATCGGGCATTTCGCGCCCGACAGCGGCGATGGATTCCGTTACCGGCAACCCCGAGCGGATACCGCGGCACATCGTGTCGATAGCCTCTGGAAAATTGCCGAGAAACTTCTTGAGCCGGCGGGCGCCCATGAAGCCCGTCACGAAATGGGGCAAACCCATGCCAAGCGCGAGCGACAGCGGCACAACGAGGACCCGGGACCAGCCGATCGTGTGGAAGGTCAGAAAGAAAACCAACACGAGAAGAACGTTGACGAGCAAATATTCGCCGAGCGTCATTTCCCGGCCTGTGCGGGCCAGGCGGCTGCGCAGCTTGTCGGGATTTGGCAGCAGGCGGATTAAGATATTCATCAAAGGTATGCCGCTATCGGTCGTGCGGCGTACGGCCTGGGGCGCCCGGTCATGGGTCGATATCTTTCGCAGCCCGCCGCCGGGCCCGACCCGGGTCAACCGGCGCTGAAGATCATCCGCCTCGCTCGTCGAGAAGGCGCTAAGGATCAGCAGAGCGAACAAAAACGCGCCTGCACCCAGAAGCATATACATCGTCGTGGCGTCCAGCTTCATACCGGCTGCTCCATCGCGTCGATCAGCTGCTTATCGAGTCCGAAATAGGCGGCCTTGGGCAGGCAGTGAGGGCGCATGCCGCTATTCTTGAACTCGACGGCGAGCTTGCCATCCGGCAATTCGCCGACGACGTCGCAGGTAAAGAGATCCTGCATCGTGATAACATCGCCTTCCATGCCGGTGATTTCGGAAATGTAAGTGACGCGGCGCGAGCCGTCGCGCATGCGGCTCACCTGAATGATCATGTCGACGGCCGCCGCGATTTGCTGGCGTATGGCGCGCGGCGAGAGGTTGGAGCTGGCCATGCCGACGAGGTTTTCAAGACGCATCAGCGCCTCGCGCGGCCGGTTCGCGTGCACGGTCGAGAGTGATCCGTCATGGCCCGTATTCATCGCTTGCAACATGTCAAGGGCCTCGCCGCCGCGCGTTTCGCCGACGATAATGCGATCGGGACGCATGCGGAGGGCGTTTTTGACGAGATCGCGCATCGAAATCTCACCGTGGCCTTCGAGGTTGGCCGGGCGGGTCTCTAAACGCACGACGTGCGGCTGCTGCAGCTGAAGCTCGGCCGCGTCCTCGATCGTGACGACGCGCTCGCCATGATCGATCATTTGGGACAAAGCGTTCAGCAGGGTGGTTTTGCCCGAGCCTGTGCCCCCCGAGATCAGAATGTTGAGACGGCACCGGCCGCAGATCCGTAAAACTTTCTGCATCTGCGGGGAGATACTGTTGAACTTCAACATCGACTCCAACGTGATTTTTTTCTTGGAGAACTTACGAATGGTGATGGTCGGACCGTCTATCGCTAGTGGAGGAATGATGATGTTGACGCGACTGCCATCCGCTAAGCGCGCATCGCAAAGCGGGGAGCTTTCGTCGATGCGGCGGCCAATGGCCGTGACAATACGCGTGGCGACTGACAGAACGTGCGAATTATCCCGAAACTGCACATCCGACAATACAAGCCGGCCCTGGTTTTCGATAAAGACCTGCTTCGGTCCGTTGACCATGATTTCGGAAATGGTCTCGTCCGCCAAAAGCGGCTCCAGCGGGCCGAGGCCCAGCATGTCGTCGAGCAACTGCTTGACGAGGTCTTGCCGTTCGGCCGCGTTGAGCTGGATGCGGTTTTCCAGCAGGAGCTCGGTCGTGAGGCCTGTGAGGTCGCGCGCCAGATCCTCCCGCGCCATTTTTGCGGCGGCAGAAGTGTCGATGCGTTCGAGGACGAGGGGGTGCAGCTTCAGTTTGGCCTGCTCGACGCTGGCCCGACTGGGATTGCGGGCGTAAGGGTCGGTCGGCCTGGCGGGCGGAGGTAAGGGCCCATCCATCGAGACATTTGCGGTCGTCGAGGAGGTCGGAATGACAGACCGGATCGGCAGGGATTTCGGGCCGTCCGGCTCGCCCGATTGCATCGGCGGCGCAGGAGCCGCTGTGGCGCCATCGGCATAAAAACCGTTGACGAGGGAGGTTACGAGATCGCGTTGATCTAAAAGATTAATCTCGATGCGGTGAGCGGACAGGAAGTCCATCGTCGCCTGTTTGGCTTCCTTGGCAACCTCATTG
>JALYJG010000199.1 GCA_030775365.1 Pseudomonadota bacterium | reverse complement strand
CGTATCCTATACCATATAATGGTGCCCACATTGGCAAGATCAAGATCTTTCCTATATAGTCAGCGCGGCTCGGCAATCGGCTGCCTCAATCATGTTCGAGCCGAGAAATAGCCCTAATTTGACCATTTTTTTTCTGAGTATGGTGGACGGAGGTACACGTGGCGCAAACGATCGTTCTTGTTGATGATGACCGCAACATTCTGACTTCCGTGAGCATGGCGCTCGAAGCGGAGGGGTTCGTCGTTCGCACCTATCCCGACGGTGACGAAGGTCTTCGCGGCATAACCCAGCAACCGCCGGACCTGGCCGTGCTTGACATTAAGATGCCGCGGCTCAACGGCATGGAGCTTCTGCAGAAACTGCGTCAGCAAGGAGCGGCGCCGCAAATCCCTGTGATTTTTCTGACGTCGAAAGACGAGGAAGTCGACGAGATCATGGGGCTGCGGATGGGCGCGGACGACTATATTACGAAACCTTTTTCGCAGCGCCTGCTGATTGAACGCATCCGCGCCCTGTTGCGGCGCGAGCAGGCCCGACAAGAGCCCGCCAACGTCGATCCTAACAATATGATGGTGCGGGGCGACATGACCCTTGATGGCGCGCGCCACGTATGTGTCTGGAAGGGACGGCCGGTGGACCTGACGGTCACTGAATTTTTGCTCGTCAAAGCGCTGGCCCAGCGACCGGGACACGTGAAAAGCCGGGATCAACTCATGGACGCCGCCTATGGCGAGTCCATCTATGTGGACGACCGAACGATCGATAGCCACGTCAAGCGGCTCCGCAAGAAATTCAAGGAAGTGGACGCGGATTTCGCGCAGATCGAGACACTGTATGGCGTTGGCTATAAATACCGCGAGGCCTGAACCGGCAACAGCCGCGGTCAGTGAATCGCACACCTCCTGGCTGTGGCGACGCAGCAACGGCTCGGGAAGCGTGCGGCATTTGTCGCCGATCGTACGCCGCATCCTGGCGGTGAATGTGATGGCACTCGCTATTCTTGTCGGCAGCCTGCTCTATCTCGGTCGCTATCAGGACAAGATCATCTCGACCGAACTCAATTCTCTGCTTTTGCAATCGCGCATCATCGCCAGCGCTGTAGCCGAGGGCGCTGTCGTCATCGACGAAGAGGACCGCAGCATCTTGTCCCCGCTTCTGGCGCGCTTGATGGTGCGGCGCCTGGCCGAGACGACCGACACCCGCACGCGCTTGTTCGACGACGACAACACGCTGCTAGCAGATAGCCGTTCCTTGCTGGGCGGCAAATCCAAAATCCAGATCGAGGACATCGCTCAGCCAACCGAGCGGGCGAACCTGCATCCCACCTGGTTCGCGCGCGTGACGGCCGGTATCTTTGACGCCATCGATTTGATTCACGAGCATCGAGCTTATCCGCTTTACCAGGAGGCGGAGATCCAGCGCGCCGACCAATACGAGATCGCGCGCCGGGCGATGCAAGGGGAAATGGCGACGCAGGTGTGGAGTTTGCCGAAGGGCGGGCTCATCCTGGCGGCCGCTGTCCCGGTGCAGCATTCCAAGCACGTGCTCGGCTCGGTGATGATGTCGCAGACCGACATGGCGCTGGACAAGGCGATCTATGCCGTCCGCATCGAGATTCTGCAGATTTTTGGCTTCACCCTTATGATCACGGTCTTGTTGTCGCTCTACCTCGCCCGCACGATCGCGCGGCCGATCCGGCTGCTGGCGCTTGCCGCCGAGGGCTTGCGGCACGGTCAAATGGAAATTGTGGGCCTCGCCGGCATGGCGAGCCTTCTCAATCGCAACGCCATTCCCGATATGACCGGCCGCAAGGATGAGATCGGCGACCTCTCGGGGGCGTTACGCGATTTGACGGCAGCGCTTGCCCAACGTATCGGAGCGATTGAGAACTTCGCCGCCGACGTCGCCCACGAAATCAAAAACCCCCTCACATCGCTCCGCAGCGCCGTCGAAACGGTCGAACGCGTGCATGAGCCGGCGGCTAAGCAGAAATTAATGATGGTCATAAGGGACGACATTGACCGCCTGGACCGGCTTATCACCGACATCGCCCGGGCGTCGCGCCTTGATGCCGAACTGAGCCGCGACCAGACTATACCTATTGAGGTCGACCGTTTTCTCGTGGCATTTGTTGAACTTCACCTCCCTCTGCAGCGCGATAACGAGCCCCAGGTGCAGCTGGTTTTGCCGCCTGTCAAAGAGCGTCTCACCGTCATGGGCGTTGAGGCGCGGCTTGTCCAGGTGCTGCAGAACCTTGTCGAGAATGCCTTATCGTTTTCTCCCCCGGGCGGGAGGGTCATTCTCGCCGCAGGGCGCGACGGCCGTTTCGTCCGCATCACCGTCGAAGACAGCGGTCCCGGCATACCGGAAAATAAACGCGAGGCGATTTTCGATCGCTTCTACACCGAGCGTCCGAGAACCGAAAAATTCGGCACCCACTCGGGTCTTGGATTAAGCATTTCCAAGCAGATCGTTGAGGCACATCGCGGACGTATCTGGGCCGAGAACCGGCGCGACCGCGACAGCAACGTTATTGGCGCCTGCTTTTTTGTGGCGCTGCCCCTTATCGACGGCTGAGGGTGAAATCATGGCCGCGACGCAAGAACAGCTTTTTGCCCTATTCGATGACCTCGGGATTGAGCACGAGACCGTGACGCACCCGCCACTGTTCACGGTCGAAGACGGTCGTGACTGGTGGGACAAGATTCCGGGCCTGCATTGCAAGAACCTATTCCTCAAGGACAAAAAGGACAGGCTCTGGCTTTTTGTCACGCCCGGCCACAAACGGACCGACATCGGTGCTCTCGAAAAACGCATCGGCGCCGCGCGTCTGTCCTTTGGCAAACCAGACCTTTTACTTGAGGTTCTGAAATTAACCCCCGGTTCCGTCACGCCTTTTGGCCTCATTAATGACACGCATAAGCGCGTAACCGTTGTCCTCGACAGCGATTTAATGAAGAGCGAATGGCTCAATTTCCATCCGCTGCATAATACCGCCTCAACGACAATTCGGGCGGTCGACTTGCTCAAATTCTTGAAAAGATTGGGCTATCAGCCCCTTCTCGATGAGACGGCGACGAGCCCTGAAACTATAGGTTCCATTGGTGACCGAGTGGCTTAGGTGCTATTATTAGTCTATTAAGCCAAGACTTATAAACTCCTATATTTCTGAGGCGACGATGCCCGATCCGCAGCAAGCCGAAGCCCAATCAGCTCCCCCGACCGCTGGCGTCCAAGACTATGCTTGGGAAGGCCATGTCATCCGGGTGGCTAATGGCAAGCCCGCGCAAATACGCACGGCCGACAGTCATGCCACCGTAGCCGCCATAAGCGACCAAAAGATTTTCAGGCCTCCCGGCCGGCCCGAGAACCCTATCGAATTGAAACAATCCTTGGCCCGTTTTGCTGAAGCACTGGCAACAGGCCACGCGCCGGCGCCGACTGAAGTCACGCTGGGCATGCTCGCCGACCCAAGCGTCCAACAGAACCGCGGGCCTGGCGGCTCAGTCCCTAGCCCACAGGTTCCGAGCACACAGGTTCCGAACGCTCGAGCACCGGAGGGGCAAACCTCCGCCGCCCACCCCGGAACATCGGCTGCAAGGCCGAACGAGATACACCGTGACGCGCTCGGCAGTATTCACATGCATTATGATGACTTCCCGCGGCCCGGCACGACTTCGGACTACACGGTCGCCGTGAGCGCGGACGGCACCCCCAACCGTTTCTCTTCCGTGCTCAAAGACAACGGTATCACGATCGAGAGCCATGGCACGGTCGCTAACGGCGTGCCCCACATCGACGTCATCACATTGGCCGAGCACGGCACGACGGTTCGGGTTCGTCCCGGCGTGTCGAGGGATCGCCAGCAATATGGCGCGCTGATTAACGACGTCGAAACCTCGGCGGGGACGGCGATCAGTGCGGCCGAAGCCTACGCGCATGCAGCGCCCGCCGCCGCGCCAAGCCGGGGCAATTACCAGC
>JALYJG010000198.1 GCA_030775365.1 Pseudomonadota bacterium | reverse complement strand
AACAGCTGCAACACTCGCCCCAGGCTCTGGAACTCGAGGCTTCCGATCCTTACAAATTATCGGTCAGTCTCGTCGAGTCCTTCTCAGCCTTCCTGGCGACAACCCATACCAAAAACATTAAAGAGCGTCCCGAGCTTGCACTCGTCGGCAATGACCTTGCGATTATAGCTCACCGGAGCGACGCGGCCATTGACCCCAAGGACGTTTCGGCGCTCGCCGCAGCCAGCCGGCAGTTTCAAATGGCTGCGAGCGCGGTGACCGATAGATATGTGGAATTTGCAGGGAATCTTCACGACGTCACGCAAGCCCTGCCGGTCACCCTTCTCGACTATATCCGCGGCGCGCCTATTTTGCCGGAAATCGAACGCGTGCCCCTGTCGCAGCATACGAGGCGGCGCGCGCTAACGATCAAGACCTTTCCCGGTCTCAGCCGTTACGAGCGCTGAGCGCCCTATTGAGGCACTGAAGGGGCAATCGGGCGCATGCGCAATTGGACAGGCGCAACGGCTGTTGCCTGGCGCAATGCCGGAGCGAGTACCGCGTCAAGCTTTTGCCATTCGAGGATGAGAGGCCCGAGCATTGCGCTTTCGGCACCCAGGCTTTTGACCAGTTTCATGACCCGCTCGAACGGGGATTCCGGGGCGGGGAAGGTTTGCAGATCGATCGCATCGTCCTTGCCGAGTTTCAGCCGCTTGCGTATCTCGCCGACAGCCACATCGTACCCACCGAGTTCGTCAACGAGGCCTATTTTGACGGCCTGGGCGCCTGTCCAGACGCGGCCTTTGGCGATATCCGGCATTTTTTCCATCGGAATTTTTCGAGCATCCGAGACATATTTGGTGAAGATCGCATAAGTCTGATCGAGCAAGGCGTTCACACGCGCACGCTGGAGCTGCGAAAAACCTTCGGTCATCGACCACATACCGGCGCCCTCGTCTGTTTTGAGCGTCTCTGTTTTGACCCCAAGCTTATCAAGCAGTCCGCCGATGACGAATTTACCGCCGAGCACACCGATCGAGCCGGTGAGCGTCGCCGGCTCGGCGATGATACGGTCGGCGTTCATAGCGATCCAGTAACCGCCGGATGCGGCGACGTCGCCCATGGAGACGATGACGGGCTTGCCTTGTTTTTGCGCATGAATGAGGGCGTGCCTTATGGTCTCGGAGGCGTCCGGTGACCCGCCTGGGCTATCGATGCGGAACAGGATCGCGTCAACGTCCTTGGCATCGGCCGCGTCATCAAACGCGCTGGCCAATTTATCGGCACCCATCACGTGATCTTCACCCGGCACACCGACCGGGCCATCGGCCTTGTCAACGATCAGACCCGAGCCGTAAATAAGCGCGACCTTCGCTTTGGGTTTCTCGACTGGCGTCGCATCATAAGCCAGGTAATCCTCGACAGAGACCTGGGCTACGTCCTTGCCGATTTTTTCGTCGAGTTCGGCCTGGAGCTCGTCCGCATAACCAAGATGCGTCACGAGCTCAGCTTTGAAAGCCTCCTGGTCGGTATAGGGGCCCTGCGCCATCAAGCTTTTGACCCGCGCCGCGTCCCATTTACGACTTTCGGCGATGCCGGCCGCGATTTGAGATGCCAGATCCTCAATCATAACTTGCGTCTCGATACGCACCTGCGGCGCAAAATCGTCACGCGTCACGCTATCCATGGCGGATTTGTATTCTTCGCGCTGCATGAAATCGGCAGCTATACCGACTTTCTCAAGCGCCGTTTTTCCAAACGGCATTTCGACAGCCACTCCTGTCAGGCCCACAGCGCCGACGGGCTGCAGCCAGATATTTTCGAAAGCGCTGGCAATGTAATACACCCGGTTGCCCGTGCCGAAGTCGCCATAGGAGGGCGCGAAAGCATAAGTGAGTTTGCCGCTCGCACGGAAGTCCATCAAGGCCTGCCGGATTTCCTCCCCGTGGGCGAGGGAGGGTTGTGTGCCGCCAAAATGCGCGACAATCCCTTTGACATGCGGATCGGCCTTGCCGCGAGCGATGGCCCGCAAAACGTCGAACAGCGGCGTAGTCTGATCGTGCAAGGCAATATCGAGCGCAGACGGCGATGCCTGCTCCGCAATGGGCTCATCGAAATCGAGACTGAGGACGATCGAGCCCGGCTCAGGGTTCGGTTGCTGCTGAAAATAATAGCCGAGACCGCATCCTATGAGAACCAGCAGCACAACGCAGAAGCCGATAACGGCAAAAAGCTTGGTGAAGAAACGGGACACGGGGTGCACCTCGGAGCATGTATAGGGAGATCCTGTCTACCGTATAAGCACGTTCAAGTCACGCATTGGCCGCTTACGCGCAGCCTAGGTTTTGTCCTTCTTTTCCCGCCGCCTCGCGGCTGAAGATGGGATCTTGAGCGCCTCTCGATATTTGGCGACTGTGCGACGCGCAATGTCGACGCCTTCGCCGCGCAGAATATCGGTTATGCGATCGTCGGACAGAATGGCGCTGGCCGTCTCGGTTTCTATGAGTGCCCGGATGCGATCCCGCACCGATTCCGAGGAGACCGTTTCGTCGCCTTTGCCGAGGGCTGTCGTAAAAAAGTACTTAAGCTCGAAGAGCCCTCGGGGTGTCGTGATGTATTTGTTCTGGGTGACCCGGCTGATCGTCGATTCGTGCATTTCAACGGCGGCGGCAATGTCGCGGAGGATCAGGGGTTTCAAATGCTGCACACCGTGGACGAAGAAAGCGTCTTGCTGACGGACGATTTCGCTGGCAACTTTCAAAATGGTCGTCGCCCGCTGGTGCAAGGCTTTGACCAGCCAGTTCGCCTGCTGCCAGCGCTCGCCGAGATAGTCCTTGTCCGACTTCGTGCGCACGGAGGACTGGACCTTGGCGTAATAGCGGTCATTGGCCAGAACACGCGGCAGCGTGTCGGTATTCAGCTCGACATGCCAGCCCCCGCTCGGCTGCACTCGCAGCATTACGTCCGGCACGATCGGGGGCGCAACATCCGCCACGAAGGCAAGGGCTGGCTTTGGGTTTAACTGGCGGATTTCCGTTAGCATGCCCATCAAATCTTCGGCGTCGACGCCGCAGAGCTTCATCAACGCCCCACGATCGCGCTTGGCGACAAGATCCAGATTTTTGAGGAGAACGGCCATGGCCGGATCCAAACGGTTCTTATCGACGAGCTGAATGGACAAACATTCCTCAAGCGAGCGCGCGAAGATGCCGGGCGGATCAAAGCGCTGCATTTTCTTAATAACGGCTTCAAAACGTTCGGGCGATGCACCGAGCTGAGCCCGCACGAGACCAAGATCGGCCGGTATATAGCCGGCCTCATCGAGCAGCTCGATCACGGCGGCGGCAATGATCCTGTCAACAGGATCAGTGATATCGACTTGTATCTGTCCAAACAGATGCGCACGCAGACTGGGCTTTTCGGCGACGTTCTGTGCGGCCGAGAACTCGTCCTCATCGAACGACCCGCCGCGCTGGGCAGCGCCCGCCTCGTCCCCGCTGTTATACCCGTCGCTGGCCCAGACCTCGTCTTCGGAGGCAGGAATCATTTCGATGTCCGTCCCGGAAATCGGAGCGGGTTCGGATTCGGCCGGTGCGGCGGCATAAATTTCCCCGCCCGCCAAGGTCTCGGCTGGAATCGTCGCCTCCAGGCGGGCCTCGGCACCCCCTTCGGGACCGTCATCGGCCCTTTCAAGCAGTGGGTTTTGCTCGATTTCCTGTTCGACGAAGTCGCCGAGTTCTTGGTTTGACATCTGCAGAAGCTTGATCGCCTGCTGCAGTTGCGGCGTCATAACCAGCGTCTGGCCCTGTCGAATATCGAGGCGTTGCGTCATCACCATGACGAAAGGTTACGCCCCGAAAGTTAATGGATTATTGCCAAAAAATGGTTTGGCACTTTTTTTGCATGAGCTTTTGAACGAACTTCGGACAAACGGCAGGCCTCAAGAGGCCGGGCCGCCCGAGATGCTTGGCAAGGCACCGTAGACAGGGCCGGACTTAGGGATGCGT
>JALYJG010000197.1 GCA_030775365.1 Pseudomonadota bacterium | reverse complement strand
GTCCGTGACGGCTTGAAACCCGTCCATCGTCGCATCCTTTACGCAATGAAAGAGGGCGGCTACGACAGCACGAAAGCCTACAAAAAATCCGCGCGCATCGTCGGCGACGTCATGGGTAAATACCATCCCCACGGGGACTCGGCGATCTACGACGCGATGGTTCGCATGGCGCAGGATTTTTCGATGCGCCTCATGCTCATCGACGGGCAAGGTAATTTCGGATCCATGGACGGCGATCCGGCCGCCGCTATGCGTTATACCGAAGCTCGCCTCGACAAGGTCGCCGAGACCATGCTCGAGGACATTGACAAAGACACAGTGGATTTTCATCCGAATTATGATGAATCCACGCAAGAGCCGGACGTTCTGCCCTCCCGCTTTCCCAATCTGCTCGTCAACGGCGCGAGCGGTATCGCTGTGGGCATGGCGACCAATATAGCCACACACAACCTGGGCGAAGTGATCGATGCCACTTTGGCGTATATCAAAAATGACGAGATCAGCATCGAAGAGTTGATCGAGATCATACCCGGGCCAGACTTCCCAACGGGCGGCATTATTTTGGGCCACACGGGTTGCAGGGCGTCCCTGCACACAGGGCGGGGCAGCATCATCATGCGCGCCCGTACCAATTTCGAGGAGATCCGCAAGGATCGTACTGCGATTATCGTCACCGAGGTTCCCTATCAGGTCAACAAGGTCCGCTTGATCGAGAGGATCGGCGAATGCGTTAACGAAAAGATCATCGAAGGCATCAGCGATTTACGTGACGAATCCGACCGCGACGGCGTGCGCGTCGTAATCGAGCTCAAGCGCGACGCGATGCCAGATATCGTCCTGAACCAGCTCTTCGCCCATACCCAACTGCAGACGAATTTTTCCGTGAATATGCTTGCTCTCAACAGCGGCCGGCCGCAGTTGATGAACCTCAAGGACGTCCTTAAAGCCTTTGTCGAATTCCGCGAGCGTACCATCACTCGCCGCACGGAATTCGAGCTGCGCCAGGCCCGTGATCGCGCCCATATCCTGCTGGGACTGGCCGTGGCTGTCGCCAATATTGACGAAATCATTGCGCTCATCCGTAAATCCAATGACCCAGCTATTGCACGGCAGGAACTGCTCGCCCGGGCCTGGCCAGCCAAGGATGTGGCCCCGCTCATCATGCTGGTTGACGAGAAGGCGAATTTGGACAGCGGCACGTACAAGATGTCTGAAACCCAAGCTAAGGCGATTCTTGATCTCCGCCTGCATCGCTTGACAGGGCTGGAGCGCGAGAAAATCGGCAACGACCTCAAAGAGGTCGTGGAGCGTATCAAAGACTACCTCGATATCCTGGCAAATCGCCCGAGGGTCTTCCGCATCATGGAAGAAGAGCTGACCGAAATTAAAACCAGGTTTGCGACACCGAGACGGACGACCATTGAAGCGCAGGAATTCGAGACGGACATCGAGGACCTCATTCAGCGCGAAGACATGGTCGTGACGGTAAGTCACGCGGGCTACGTCAAACGCGTGCCCCTCTCGACATACCGAGCCCAAAAACGCGGTGGCAAGGGCCGCGCCGGCATGAGTACCAAAGATGAGGATTTCGTCAACGACATCTTTATCGCGAGCACGCACACGCCGATGCTGTTTTTTTCCTCTCTCGGAAGGGTCTACAAGCTCAAAGTCTACAAGCTGCCGCTTGGCAACCCACAGTCGCGCGGCAAGGCGCTTGTTAACCTGCTTCCTCTCGAGCAAGGCGAGACCATTACGACCGTTATGCATTTGCCCGAGGACGAACAGACCTGGAGCACCTTAAACGTCATGTTCGCAACCTCCGCTGGAACCGTCCGCCGCAACCAGCTCTCAGATTTCAGCAATGTCCGCCCGAGCGGTATTATCGCGATGAAACTCGAGGAAGGTGATCATCTGATTTCCGTGCAGACCTGCACCGAGCAAAATGACGTGCTGCTCGCCACGCATCAGGGTAAGGCGATCCGCTTTCCGGTTGAGGATGTGCGTGTGTTTACGGGCCGCACTTCTGTTGGGGTGCGCGGCATCCGGCTCGCTAAGGATGACAGGGTCATCTCGATGTCGATCCTTCACCATGTCGACGCCGAAGCCGAGGAGCGCGTGGCCTATCTGCGTCAAGCCAACGCGGCCCGGCGCGCGGCCGGTGAGCCCGACGAGCCCGTCATTGCGGTTGGCGATGCGGCTGGCGAGGAGGAGGAAACAGCCTCCAGCATCACTTTGTCGGCCGAACGCTTTAACGCACTGGCCGCCCAGGAAGAATTCCTCCTAACCGTCTCCGAGCGTGGCTTCGGCAAGCGCACCTCCGCCTACGAGTACCGCATTGCGGGCCGCGGCGGCCAAGGCATCTGGAACATGGAGATGTCGGAGCGCAACGGGCTCGTCGTCGCCACCTTTCCCGTGAAAGACGGGCACGGTATCATGCTCGTCACCGATGGCGGCCAAGTAATCCGTATGCCGGTCAAGGACATCCGAGTTGCGGGGCGGCGCACGCAGGGTGTCACGGTTTTCCGTGTCGATGAGACCGAGAAGGTCGTGTCTGTCGCCGCGCTCGAAGACCAGACGGCCGAGAACGGTTCGGCCGAAGGGATCGACGCCCAGGACCAGGGGGACGCGCCGGATGCCTAAGAAGGAGCGCATCGGCCTCTATCCCGGCACGTTCGACCCCATTACCCTCGGTCATATCGATATTATTCAACGTGCCGCCAAGGTCGTGGACCGGCTCGTGATCGGTGTCGCCAAAAACTCGGGCAAAGGACCTCTGTTCCACACTAAAACACGGGTCGACATGGTGCAGGAGGAGGTCAAAGCGCTTGGCCGGCATGGAATTCGAAATATTAGCGTGCGGCCCTTTGATAATCTCTTGATGCACTTCGCACAGGATCTCGGCGCTTCCGTAATCATCAGAGGCCTTCGCGCCGCCTCAGACTTCGAATATGAAATTCAGATGGCGGCAATGAATTATAGGATGCACGCTGAGATTGAAACGATCTTCCTGACTGCCACCGAGGGCACGCAGTTCATCTCGTCCCGTTTCGTCAAGGAGATCGCCCGGCTGAACGGTGACGTCCGGCCGTTTGTCAGTTCGCGGGTTTCCGCCAAGCTAGCCCAAGTCATGAAGCATGGAGGTGGCCGGCGCAAAGTGATGCCCGAAGTCAGAGACTGAATCCAAGGCTGAAATTAGGGACGAGGGTCGGACCGGGCCGCGGTAATCCCTGTCATGATCATCCAGCCACGGCCGCAAATCTTGACGGCCGCACCGGCATTCCAGGCACTTATAAAGATGAACACACCGCCAAACACGAATTGGAGTAGCCCACCGCTGTGAAAATGCTGGACGGACATAAACATGAGTCCGAGCCCAAGGCCAAACCACCAGACGCTCATGCTGCCAAACCATGCCGCCTTGGCGAAGAGCCGCTGAATTTCTCGTTCTTTGGCCTGGCTTTTATCTTCGGACATCTCGGATCCCCGGCAACCTTTGGCAAGAATAGCCTCAAAAGACATCAATTGCACATTCTCTTGCCATTCCGGCCCGTTTTTTCTAGATAATACGCCTCCTGCCTCATGGAGTGGCCGCATGCCCTACGTCGTGACCGAAGCCTGTATCAAGTGTAAATACATGGATTGCATCGAGGTCTGTCCCGTCGATTGTTTCTATGAAGGCGATAACATGCTCATTATCAGCCCCGACGAATGCATCGATTGCGGCGTATGCGAGCCTGAATGCCCAGCCGAAGCCATTATTTCTGACACCGCGCCCGAGGCCGAGAAATGGCTCGAGATGAACCGCGATTACTCGACCAAATGGCCCAATATCGTGCGTAAAAAAGAGCCGCCCGCCGATGCCGACGCCTGGAAAGGCGTGCCGGACAAGTTTCTCAAGCATTTCAGCGACAAGCCGGGCGGCAGTTAGATCGAGCTTGCCGGCGCGCGGTTTTGCGTCAATTGCATGAAAATATCTTCGAGATCCGCCT
>JALYJG010000196.1 GCA_030775365.1 Pseudomonadota bacterium | reverse complement strand
ACTGGAGGTCGCTCGCGCTTTTTACGAAGGAAAACTTGGCTTCCGGCCCGTGGAAAGCGACAATAAAAATTACATCAACTACAAAAGCGGCGACACGACACTTCTCGTCTATAGGTCAAATTTTGCAGGTAGCTTCGAGGCGACGGTCGCGACATGCGAAGTGGGTGCCGATCTCGAAAGGATCGTCAACAGTCTCAAGAAAGTTGGGATTGCGTTTGAGCACTACAACCTACCCAATACGCGCTTAAGCGGTGATATTCACATCGCCGGCTCCACCAAGACTGCGTGGTGCAAGGATCCTTACGGAAATATTCTTTGCTTCGCGGGCGCGTGAGCCCCCTTTCCCCGCCGAACGCTTGAGGCCCATCGCCCGCGCCTCCCCCTCAGGTCTTTAACGCTTTCAGGAAGGCTGCGGGAATTTTCTGCCGCATCTGAAGGAAATTCTGCCAAGGGTCGGTTTTCTGCTTTTCGAGCCGATGCGGCGCAGTCTCGATCGTGAAAGCAGAGGGCTTGAGGGATGGGGTCAATTCATCCCAGCGCAGAGGCATTGAGACGTAAGCTCCGGGCCGAGCCCGGGCCGAAAATGGCGCCACGGCGGTTGAGGTCACATCGTTGCGGAGATAGTCGATAAAGATTTTGTCTTTTCTCGCGGCCTTGCTCATGGTGGCAATGTATTTCTGCGGACTATCGACCGTCATTGAGACCGCGACGGCATGCGCAAACGCCTTAATCGTCTTCCAATCATAAATCGGGGCTAACGGTGCCACGATGTGGAGGCCCTTGCCGCCCGTAGTCTTGAGGAAGCTTTGGAGACCGATCTGATTAAGTCTCTCGCGAACCTCGCCGGCGCCAGCAACGACCTGGCCCCAGGACACGGACGGGTCCGGATCGAGATCGAAGATGATGCGATCCGGACTATCCAGATTTTTAACAGAACATTCCCAAGGGTGAATCTCGACAACACCCCATTGAACGAGCGACAGCAACCCCTTTTGGTCCTTGATCTTGACGTATTTTCGCGACTCCCCTTTGACGCTCACCGCCACCTCTTCGATGAAGGGGGATTTCCCAAGTCCAACGTGGCGTTGAAAAAAGCACTCTTTGCCAATGCCTTCCGGGCAACGCAGCATGCTGATGGGGCGCTCGCGGATGTAAGGCATCATCTGATCGGCAACAGACAGATAATACTCGGCCAGTTGCTGCTTCGTCAGGCCGCTATCAGGGTAGATGATCCGGGCGGGATGACTGATTTTTATGCCCCCGATCTCCGCCGCATTCGTGTCCCCTCTCCTGGCTGAAAGGGCAGGAAGAGCGGCCGCGTGGGCTTGAGGCTTTTTAGGCGCTTTCGAGTTTTTTGATGCTGTCTTTGGTTCCGTCTTGGATATCTTGGCCGCTTTTGCGGAGCCCTTCGCGCCTGAGCGCTTTTGTGCGTGTTCCACTTCCTCCTCCACATCTGTGGCTATAGCCCTTGGGGACACAGCCACTTCTTTTACGATGCTTATCGCCGCTTTATCTTCCCGCAGACCCTGAAACGAGGGATGCCGCAAACGGCCGTCCGGCGTCCACTCCGTGAACTCGACCTCCCCCACAAGCTTGGGCTCGACCCAGAGCGCCCGACGCTTGGCCTCTGTCGAGATGGATGCAAAAGGCATCTCCTTCTGTTTTAACTTATCAAGGGTCTTTCGCAGCTTTTGCGAAGCTTCAGAAGTGAAGCCAGTTCCGACGCGCCCCGCATAGACAAGCCGATCCGTGTCGTAACACCCAAGCAACAGCGATCCGATCCCAAGCCCACCGGTTGAAGGAAGCGTGAAACCGCCGATCACGAATTCCTGACGCATATGGCATTTCGTTTTGAGCCAAACTTTTGTGCGTCCCGGCATATAGGGAGCATCGATGCGTTTTGACATGATGCCTTCGAAATGAAGGCTGCAGACGCTTTGTAAGAAGCGGTCGGTCTGATTTTTGAAGTGCTCACTGTAAAGAAGGTGCTTGCTGTTTGCCTTTGTCTTGTTTTTTTCGATCAGCGAGCGAAGGATTTCCTTGCGCTCAAGCAGAGGCAGCCGGGTCAGCGATTTCCCGTTAAAAAACAAGATATCGAACACATAAAACTGCATTCTCTCGGTAACACCGCTACCAAGCGCATCCTTAAGGGCGGAAAAGTTGCTGCGGCCCTGCTCATCCGCCACGACGACTTCGCCGTCGAGGATGGCGCTTTGGACATCATACTCACTGAGATAGCTCTCGATCGGCCCGAACTTATTCGTCCAGTCCTTGCCGTTACGACTGAACATGCGGACCGCCCCTTTTTCTATGTGGGCAATCATCCGGTAGCCATCAAATTTTATTTCGTGAACCCATTCATCGCCCTTTGGCATTCCGCTGCTCAACGTCGCCAATTGCGGTGGGGAAAAGCCCGGCATCTTGCTGGGCTGGCCACGTGCAGCGGACAGCCCAGCGGCAGCTTTGGCAGCGCGCTCATTATCACGATCAATGGCGACGTCGGCGCCAGGATCGGTCTTTGCTGCAGCTCCCTTTTTCTTTGGTTTTTCTACCTCGACAGCGCTGCGATCGCTCCTCCAAACCTTGTCGCCCGCAGCCGCGATCTCCTCCATCGTGCGACCACTGACAATGCTTTTAGCGTTCTTCGCCAGAAACTCCTCATTATCGCCGAGGCGGACCTTGTCATCTTTGTGCTTAATCAAGAGCCATTTATTGTCTTTCTTGTCGCGGCTGAAGGTCTTGACGAGGGTCCACTCCCCTTTCAGGCGCTTGCCGTAAAGTTGAAAGACGAGCTTCCCTTTTGCCAGGCCCGCTCGCGGATCGCCGAGCGGCTCCCAGCTGCCTTCATCCCAAAGCATGACCGTGCCGCCGCCGTACTGACCTTTCGGGATGGTGCCTTCGAAGGTGCCGTAAGCGGCCGGATGGTCCTCGACCTGCATCGCTAGACGCTTGTCGGCGGGATCATAGCTAGGGCCGCGCGGGACCGCCCAGCTCTTCAACGTGCCGTCGAGCTCAAGTCGGAAATCATAGTGGAGATGGGATGCGGCGTGCTTCTGAATGAGATAGCCGCGACCGGATGGTTTTGCCTTGGTGCCCTCGGGCTCCGGCGTCTTCGAGAAATCACGCTTTTGCCGGTAACGCTCCAAACTGTCCTTGGTCATAACGGGGCCCTGGTGGATCCAGCAACGGTATTACATAATAGGACGCACGCGCCTGCTAAGGCCCCCGACGGCCGGGGCACCCTAGCTTCTAGCGCAGCTGTTCAGGCAGACCGCTTGAAAAAAAGCGTACCCGCAATGCCAACGGCCATCGCGATCGCCGCCGATTGAACGGGGTTCTTGCGGATCTCGTTGGCGACGGTATCCGTCACATTGGAGAACCTGTCGCTAGCCGAGTTCGCCCAGTCGCTCACTTTTTTCTGTGCTGTGGAGGCGGCTTGGCTGACGTTCTCGGATGCGTCTTCCATTTTGTCTTTCAGCTCATTGGCCTTGTCCTTGACCTTTTCGCTGGCCGAACTGAACGCGTCGCTGGCAACAGAGGTGGGTTTCTCCTGCGCGTGACGGGCATGTTGATTATGGTGCATATTCATTGTCATCTTCCTTATTTGAGGGTTCATTCCTTTTGAGACGCGTTCGACTACAGCTCTGAATTATCCGGCCGCCGCCGCACGCATTCTCAGGACCAATTGTCCACTTTCCTCGTAAGGATTATATGCCCTTTCCCCCGCCCCACGTTAACTCTCCACAAGGAGCGGGCGGGAAATCGCCAAGACGTTTGCATACAATAAACCATGTTTGTTTGTCGCCCCGGCGGGCGCCGCAAAGACGTCAAAGAACGAACATGGCTCGTCAGTTTTATGGATTATGATCTGGGCTACATCGATCTTGAGGAGAAGGCCCTGCAACCCCTAGACAATCCGTTTGGCCCAAGGATGTCACCTATGTGTCCGGTACAATCTGTTACCTAAGTATCCGGGTCAGACAGGGTCAGACAGAAAATTAATGGCGGAGAGGGAGGGATTCGAACCCTCGGTACGGGGTTACCG
>JALYJG010000195.1 GCA_030775365.1 Pseudomonadota bacterium | reverse complement strand
AGCCAGGTGCGATCGCCTATCTGCCGCAACAGAGCGAGGTTGACCGGCGCTTTCCACTGTCCGTCTCTGACATTGTTATGATGGGGCACTGGCCTAAGATCGGCGCCTTTCGCGGCGTGAGCGCGCAACATCGCGAGACCGCACAGCAAGCCTTAGCGGAAGTCGGTATGGAGGCTTTTGCCGAACGCCCGATCGAAGCGCTATCAACCGGGCAGTGGCGCCGCGTGCTGTTTGCGCGCCTTATCCTGCAGGACGCGGATGTCCTGCTGCTCGATGAGCCGTTTAACGCGATTGACGGTCGCACGACCCACGATCTGATGCACATCCTCGAGCGCTTGCATGGCGAGGGGCGCACGGTGATCGCGGTGATGCATGATTTGCCGCTGGTGCGCGATCATTTCCCGCACGTGTTGATGCTGGCCCGGGAATTGGTAGCATGGGGGCCGACCGCCGAGGTTCTGAGCGAGAGCAATCTCTTGCGGGCCAGCCGCCTGGCGGGCAAATGGACTGAGCACGCTGCGACGTGCGAACACGACACCAGGCTTTCGGCATGACGATAGGCGCCATCATCGGCCCGTATGCCGATTACAGCTTTATGCGCCGCGCTCTGGTCGGCTGTATGTTGGCCTCTTTCGGCAGCACGCCACTCGGGGTGCTTCTCGTGTTACGGCGGATGAGCCTCATGGGTGATGCGATGGCGCATGCCATCCTGCCGGGCATCGCGCTCGGCTTTATGTGCGCCGGCCTTTCGGTGCCGGCGATGAGTCTCGGTGGCTTAATGGCGGGTTTCGTCGTCGTTGTCGCCGTAGGACTGGCGACCCGTTTTACCTCGCTCAGGGAGGACGCCAGCCTGGCGGCCTTTTACCTTATCGCGCTCGCCTTGGGCGTCATTCTCGTCTCGACCCATGGCACGGCCCTTGACCTCGTGCACCTCTTGTTCGGCAGCGTGCTGGCGATCGATAAGATTTCTCTTCTCATGATTGCAGCGGTTACGGCCGTGACGCTTTTCGTGCTGGCGATCATTTACCGCCCGCTGGTCGTCGAATCATTCGACCCCGTCTTTATGCGCGCCGTTCGCGGGCGCGGCGGGGTGTACCACATGGTGTTTCTTGTTTTGGTCCTCTTGAATCTGGTCGCCGGCTTTCAGGCGCTGGGCACGCTAATGGCCGTCGGGCTGATGATTCTGCCGGCTGTTGCGGCCCGCTTCTGGGCGCGGGGGCTTTTTCCGATTATGGGCATTGCTGTTGTCTTGGGGGTCCTGGCGTCGTTCTTTGGCCTGACTTTGTCTTACGGCTATAACGTTCCGACCGGTCCCGCCATTATTCTTGTTGCCGGCATGCTTTATCTTGTGTCCCTGGTTTTCGGGCGTTACGACAGTCTGCGCGCACGCTATTTTCCTTTCCGCCATTTAGAAATCTGATGAGAGGTCTTTTGGGACTGTTTGCGCCAGGGGTTGACGATGAGCTCCGGGCGATGAATACTTACCTCATTCGACCGATTGGCCAAGGAGACCCATTATGAAACCATTAATGACCCGCCGCACCCTGTTGGCTGCCGCTGCGGCCGCCGTGCCTGTGCTCGCTACGAGCAAGGTCGCCCGGGCCCTTACACAGATCTCCGCGGTTGACGCAAAATATCCGCAAATCAGTGGAGTTTGGGAGATTTTACAGCATGCAACCGATGGATCAAATCCAAGTACGGCGATCGAAAGCCCGCCGCCGGCACAATTCACGCCCGGCATTCGAGCGCTCGAGGGTAAAGAGATTGAACTCGAAGGATATTTGACACCGGTCGCCGGGGGGTTCGGCAAAAAGCCAGAATATATCCTCAGCCGCGGTTCTTTTCATTGTCCCTATTGTTATCCGCTCGGGCGGGCCTCGTTAGCGATGGCTGTTTTTGAGGGGCACGTGCCGCAGACCCAGGCGCGGGTCCGGGTTAAGGGTGAGCTCGCCTTGCAGGATAAGGATCCGGGCGACTTCTATTTCCAAGTAAGAAACGCGCGCATCATCTAGGGGCGGCGGCGCGTTCGCTTTCCTGCATGGCGTGCAGGAACTTAGGCGCATTATTTTGGAACATCGTGATGTAGGTGGGGGCCGGGCCATTCGGGGCGGAGAGCGCATCCGAGAATAATTCCTCGCCAACCCTGGCGCCGCCTTCCTCAGCCAGTTGCCGTGCAAGGCGCGGGCTTGTCATGTTTTCCAAAAAGATCGTTTGAATTCGTTCGTGCTTCATCTCCTCGACCAGGGCGGCCAAGCTAGCGGCGGAGGGTTCGGCATCGGTTGTGAGGCCGACAGGGGCTATGAATGTGATGCCATACGCCGCCCCAAAATAGCCGAAGGCGTCGTGGCTCGTCATGATTTTGCGGGACCGGGGCGGAATCGCGCCGAAGTCGCGCTTAAGCTGCTCGTTTAAAGCTTCAAGTTTTTTGATATAGGCCTCAGCTCGGCCGTTGATCACTACGGCCTCTGTCGGCAGTGCCAGGGTGAGTGCCTTAGCTATGTTGCGGGCATAGATGACCCCGTTCGATAAATCTTGCCAGGCGTGCGGATCCGGGGTGCCGCTCGCGTTTCGGACCTTAATGCCATCGCTGACGGTGACGATCGGGCCCTTAAAATCGGTCGCCGAAGCTAGACGGGGTAACCAGCCTTCGAAGCCTAGACCGTTAATGAAAAGGATTTTGGCGTGGGCGACGCTACGGACGTCGGAAGGGGTCGGCTCGTAGCTGTGCGTGTCGCTGTTGGGGCCGACGATCGTTTTGACACTGACATCGGTGCCACCGATCTCTGCGACCATATCGCCGAGAATGCTGAAACTAGCAACAACCGGAAGGGCGTTTTCGGCATGAGCAGGAAGGGAGATGAGCGCCGCTACCGCGGTCAGAAGAAGCAATTTCATGGAGGCTATTGGCTCCGGCCGGATAGCCCGGAGCTAGCCTGCCTAAGAATGTAAGGTTTCAGCCCTTGTGGTCGTGGTTGAAACCGCAGGGGCAGCTTAGCCGGCAAAGCCAGCGCGCCGAAGGATGGCGGCCTGTTCGGTGTGTTCAATCGCTTCGGCAGGCACCGAATCGTTCGCCGTAGCGCCCGCCAGCTCCCTGGCAACACGCTTTAAGAGGGCCGTGGCGTCGCTCTGGTGCTGCAACGCGTCCTGTACAAGCCCGCAGAGAGCAACATAAGCGGTGGGAGACAGTTCAACAATCACACTATTGTCCTTTTCCAATTAGCAGGTGCGTCGGCACCCGTTTTCCATTGCCAGCAATCACTCTTTTGACCGCCTGATGAGGCCACCTTAGTCGGAAATCATGAAAGCAAAAAACGTTTTCTCGGTGCTTTATTTAAAGAATTCAAAGTAAAATACCAGCGGTTTTTGGCCTTTATTGCTATTATTTGTCAATAACTTGCCTATCAGCAAGGAGGCGTGCGTTTGCGGCAATCTTTGGCGCGCCCCGGGTTTATGATACATATGCCATCGAATCATAGCGCTGCCAATTTCTGACGGAGGCTTTTATGAATGAAGAACCGCAGCCGAAGAAGCAGGGTGTCATAGACACAGAACATCCCTATACGGGACGCATCGGTGACGATGCACTTGCGCTTAAATATAAGGGCGTAAAGATCGGGCTCAATGGGGATTACCGGGCGCCTATGGATTTACGCACGGCAATTGAAGAGGCGGGCAAAGCGTTTATCGCTTATGCGGAGGCTAATCATATCGACCTCTCGCAATACGGGTTTGACATCAATGGGGACGGTAAAGTCGGCCCACGGGAGGCCGGATCCGGCTGCGCGGCACTTGCCTTAGAACACGGCAAACAGGACGTTCGCGGTAAAAAAGATCAAGTCGTGTCGATATATCAGGATGGACGCTTCGAAGTGTTGCGGCCCCTTAAGGGCGAAAACTGGCGCGTGGCCGAGCAAATTCTTGGCGACACCTGGCCCGATGAGGTTAAAAAACCAACCAACACCCCCGAGGCCGACAAGGCCTTTTTAAGCCGCTATTCCTCAGGCAATGATGGCCTTATTCGTTAAGGCTCAAGGTTACTCCGCAGCCTGTCGTCCCTTGGAG
>JALYJG010000194.1 GCA_030775365.1 Pseudomonadota bacterium | reverse complement strand
CATATGCGAAGCGGGATATTGTTGATATACCAATGAATTCTGAGCTAAGAACTCGGAGTGATCGAATCCTGTCTATCATCGGGCGGAGTATGTAATGATATTGGGCGATTTAGGCCACATCGACGCAATGGTTAAGATGCTCCCCGCTCCTTTCAAGACCGCGCTGCGTTATCTGAAAGAAACTGATTTCGGCAAGGTGGAGAACGGTACACACGAAGTGCAGGGAACCGATATCGTGGCTATCGTTCAGGATCTGACGACCAAGCCCGTAGCCGCAGGGTGGCCGGAGGTGCACCGAAAACACATCGATGTTCAGTTTTTAATCCACGGGCGCGAACGCATCGGGGTGGCTAAGGATACCGGCAGGAACAAGGTAACCGAAGATCGCCTGGAAAAGGATGACGTCCTTTTTTATCAGGACATCGAGAACGAATCGACCCTTGAAATGCGGCCCGGAAGCTTTGCGATTTTTTTTCCGTCCGATGTCCACCGGCCTGGCTGTCAGGTTGAAGACCCGGAGCCCATCCGGAAAGTGGTTATTAAGATCAACGTATCGCTTCTATTGGCCTAGACCCGCACCCGCCCCACCGTTGCTTTTTATGGGCAACCAGACCATAGGGGCGCCTTACAATCAGGGCCTCGGCCCGTCCGCAGCCACTTTCTCGGCCCCGTTGTTTCTCGAGATTTTCATGATAGGGGTAAAAACTGGCTGGGAGTTGGCTGGCATGCGCGAAAATCGCCGCTTTCTTTTGCTCACAGCTGCTTTTGATATCGACATAGCAAGTCGGTGTGAACTGGCGGGTTTGGATCTGCGTCATAACTTCATAATGAGCCAGCACGAACTGGTGGTGACACGAGCGCCATGCGTTTTCAGTTAAGGCGGCAGTCCGAACATGGTCCGCGTGACTGTCAAGCGACCAATGCGTCAAGACGATATCGGGCTTGCCTGCAAATAGGATTGTTTTGAACGCATGAAGATGCTCGGCATCAAGGCGGGTCTTTTGGTCAATCTGCCCCGCAAAAACGGGCTTCGTGCCAAGTATCGCGCAGGCTTTTTGGGATTCCCTGGTCCGTATCGACCCTGCATCATGATTTCCAGCCGGTCGACCATAAAGGCGCCCGGCCTCGCCGCGGGTTAGATAAAGGGAACGGACCTCATGTCCTTGGGCCGCGAGCTGGGCCGTGATACCGCCGCAGCCGGTCTCGGTATCATCAGGATGTGCCCCTATAACTACGACGGATAACGGGCGAGACGAGTGCAGAACCGATCTTCCTAGCGACCGCCACTCCGCAACGAGCTGTTCTACAGTTTTTACCTTTTTGTGGTCATCCGACATTACCAACCCTCAATATGATCTCTATTTTTGCATCTTTTTTTAGCTTTTGCCACCGTGAAGCCTGGATTCACCGGGCAAGACCGGCGCCCCGAAAGAGCTGGCATTCCTAAGCCTTTCTTGGCTGCTTCGCCTGAGAGCCGCTTCGATTGACTCTGTGGCCCAAGAGAATTAGGGACAGCACACGACACGCCCATGGTGCAGCGCACAATAAAACGCCATAAAAGTCGAAAAAACCCTAGATTGCGATTGATCGCGAAATAGACCTTTGCAACACTGCCGCGCGATCGAAGCTTTCGATCCAACAACTTCCACCACCGCTTACAACGAGGCTTGAATGGCATCCGATCGCATGAGTGTTTTGTCCGCAATGATGAGCCAAGGGGTCATCCCCGTCTTTTATCACCCGGACACAGACGTGTGCAAAAAGGTCATCCAAGCCTGCGCTAATGGCGGTGCCAAATGCATAGAGTTTACGAACCGCGGCGATTTTGCCGCCCATGTCTTTCTCGATGTGGCCATGCATTTCGCAAAAGCCGATTCAAGCGTCATCATGGGCGTGGGCTCGATCGTGGACGCGCCGACAGCGGGGATCTATATCGCAAACGGCGCAAAATTCGTTGTCGGCCCGCTCCTCAATGCAGACGTCGCCAAAGTCTGCAATCGGCGCAAGATCCCTTATAGCCCCGGCTGCGGATCGGCCTCGGAAATCGGTTACGCCGAAGAGCTCGGCTGCGAAATCGTCAAAGTGTTTCCCGGATCCTCTGTTGGCGGACCCGAATTTGTCAAATCGATGCTTGGCCCCTGCCCCTGGACCCGGATCATGCCCACGGGCGGCGTGGATTGCACGGAAGAGTCGCTGAAGAAATGGTTCGGCGCCGGTGTTGTCTGTGTCGGCATGGGCTCAAACCTCATTACGAAAGAGTTGCTCGATAAGAAGGATTACGCGGGCATTGAAAACAAAGTGCGTGAGACCATTCAACTCGTCAAAACCATCAGAGGAAAGTAAGCCATGGCCGACAATATCTTGAAGATCCGCGATGCCAAAGACTGCAAATGGGACTGTGTCTCCTTCGGGGAAATCATGCTCCGCCTTGACCCGGGTTTCGGGCGCGTGCGGAACGCGCGCAGCTTCCAGGTTTGGGAAGGTGGCGGTGAATACAACGTCGCGCGCGCGATGCGGAAATGCTGGGGAAAGCGCTCCTCCGTCGTCACGGCCCTACCGAAGAATGACTTGGGATGGCTCGTTGAGGATTTTGTCATGCAGGGTGGCGTGGATACCTCGCACATCATCTGGCGCGAGTTCGACGGCCTCGGCTTTAACACGCGTGTAGGTCTCAATTTCACTGAAAAAGGTTTCGGCGTTCGCGCAGCCCTCGGTTGCTCCGATCGTGGCCATTCGGCCGCCTCGCAGATTAAGCCGGGCGAAGTCAACTGGGATAAACTCTTCGGTGAAGAAGGTGTGCGCTGGTTCCATACAGGTGGCATTTTCGGTGCGCTGTCAGATAACACTGCGGCAGCCGTGCTGGAGGCTGTCCAGGCCGCGCGCAAGCACGGTACCATCGTATCCTTTGACCTCAACTACAGAGCTTCGCTTTGGAAGAGCCGCGGCGGCCAGGAAGCAGCCCGTAAGGTGAACCGTACGATCGCTCCGTTCATTGACGTCATGATTGGCAATGAAGAAGATTTCACAGCCTGCTTAGGGTTTGAGGTTGAGGGGCTGGACGAACATATTTCCAGCATCGATCCTGCTAACTTCAAGAAAATGATAGCAACAGCGGTCAAGGAGTTTCCGAATTTCAAGGTTGTCGGTACGACACTGCGGAACGCCAAGACCGCCTCGATCAATGATTGGAGTGCGGTGCTCTGGGCCGGCGGCCAGTTCTATAGCTCGGTGATGCGTGAAAACCTGGAGATCTACGACCGCGTCGGCGGCGGCGACGGGTTCGCGTCCGGCCTCGCTTATGGTTTCCTTGAAAACAAGGGCCCGCAAGCCGCCGTTGAGTATGGCGCGGCGCATGGGGCGCTGGCTATGACCACACCCGGCGACACGTCCATGGTCAACGTCAAAGAAGTCGAGGCTATTATGCAAGGTAAAGGCGCCCGCGTCATTCGCTAAGGACGTGGCCTCGCAGGATTGGGGGCGGCCGCGGAGGCCGCCCCTTTTTTTTGGGGGGCAACAGCCTTCAGTAAAGGCAAGCAAACGCAAGAGCGCCAGATTTGGCGCGCAGCGCGCCTTCCACTTGATGAGAAACGGCTAACCCAATATCCGAAGCAGCGGGTCGATTAAGGGTTGAGAGAAGAGTTGGTTCCGCTTGGCCGTAACACGGGGCTGGGACGGTACGCCGCGGCAATGGGATTAAAGGCCGGCCATTTGAGGCCCTTTTCCTGTATATCCTCGAGAATAAGTTTTAGCTTGGGTTCGTTCGTGGTCCGCTTATCTTCCTCGGTCGGGCGTCGAATATTGTCTTGCTCGTCGAGATAAATGCCCGACTGGCGTTCAGCGAAGACGAGGAGGGAGGGCCCAGCATTAGCGATATAGTGCCTTGTATCGACAGGTATAAAAATCCGGTCCCCGGCTTTCAACTGATATTGCGTAAGCTTCTCCGGGTCCTTGCCGACATAAACCGTTGCTTCGCCAGCAGCGACTTTCCATTCTTCCTGGCGACCGACGTGCTTTTGCGTCGAGAGCCGGGTGGGCTTCTCGGGCGTACCAGGATTGACCACGATACTTT
>JALYJG010000193.1 GCA_030775365.1 Pseudomonadota bacterium | reverse complement strand
CGCATAGAGTTCGTAATCCTCACCAAGCCGCATATGCTCCTGGTAACGGATAGCTTTGTCATCGAGAAAGCTGCGCCGCATCAAAGGCTTTATAAAGCCCAGCTCTCCCCGCTGGCGTCGAGGATCTGAGATGTTGGACAGCACAAATTCCTTGAAGCCAACCTTGCGCGGCCCGGCAAGACTCTCGCCGAGAAGGCGCCGGCGGTCCCCCACCTGGTCTTCGGGAGCCTGCCACAAATCATCCGCGATTAGGTCCGCCTCTGCGGCGAAGTACACGAGGCCTTTGATGCGCCCCGGCAGGAAGAAATCATCTGCGTCCAATATCCCGATCCAGTCGGAACGACTTTCAGCGAGCGCACGGTTGCGCGCGGCTGATGGGCCCGCGTTCGGCGATTGCTGAATGATTTTGAGACGCCCTGTGCCGTCGTCAAGTCTCCGCGCGCATACGACAGTCCCGTCGGTCGAGGCGTCATCGACAACGATCACTTCAGTAACATCCGGTTCAGCAAGCGCCGAATTTATCGCCCGTGCAATCGTAGCTTCCGCGTTATAAGCAGCGATAATGATCGCAACGGAAGGTGCCGGCGGGTTCTGATTTGAGGTTTCTATCGTCATCAGTCGTTATTTTGCACCCGGACTGGGCCTCGCGAGGCCCCGGACGAGCTTCCTCTTTTTAAAGTCCGCATATCTGCAGCAGGCGGGTCAACAGAACCGACCGTGGCAACTGCCACATGCTCCCCAGATAATGATCAAATTCCGGGGGTTGAAATAATTCCAGCCCCGAGCCCGGCGTCGCATTGAGCTCGCCGAAGTAAAAGCCCTCGGCCGTGTCGAAGAAATCGGCTCTTACAAACTCCATGCCGTGTCCGAGCCTTTCGGCGGCCGCTATCATGTCGTCGAGATGTGGGGGCCGGGGCAGGGGGCCCGGAACGTCGCTATATACGTGGCGAACGTTAAGGCGTTTCCAATTGGGTGAATAGAGCCGGCGTCTCTTGCTATCGCCACGCCCGAGATCCACCTGGATCAATCGAACGGTTCCGTCAAAAACATAGAGCTTGTATTCGGAAGGCATGCCACCGGATGGGTCGGTGATGAGTTCTTCAATGAGAATGCTCGGCTCGAGATGCGTGGGCGCTTCGCGCCGGACTTCGTCACTATTCGCTCGCAGCCAATTTTGGCAGGTGAGGATGAGCCCGCCCCTGTCGAGCGATGCTTTCTCCGTTACGATCTCAACCCCGCCATTTCCAACGGTGGGCTTGACGACGAACTGATCGGGCAACTGGTCAAAAGGGATGCTGGCAGGGTTGGAGGTGACGTAATAGAGTTTCGGCAAAATCTGTGCGCCGAGCCGCGATTCAACATACACCCGCGCCCCCATCTTATCGGCTATTTGGGTTAGAATGGGACGCCGATCGAAAAGCATCCGGTGCATGACTTTTTCGGTAAAAGTCGCCGGTGAGATGATATTGGGGATCCGGCCACTTTTCTTCTGATAGGCGCGTATCTTGACAAGCCAATCCGGCATCGCTCGCGTGATTTTTTTCTTTAGGACGGACATTCGCCTTGCCTTGCGTTTCCACTATGTTTTGAGCCGCTCGTTTCGGCCGGAATAGCCGCCATTATCTACCAGAAAACCTGGCGGGAAGGGTAGGGCAATCTTTTTCATTTGGTGCCGCCAGAGGCTCGCTAATAGCCGCTTGTTGAGCGATTTTCTTGCGTTAGGATCGGCTTTGTGTCCGGTTAACCATGTATGTGCGCGTCTGCCGCAGCGGGCAGGGCTGCAAAGCGAAAGCCGAGCGGTCGTTCGAGCAGGGCCATTTCTGCTTGTGCCGCCAAAGGCGGGGTCATCGTGGACAACGATGACTCGCCACCAACGTCATCTCTATAAAACCTAAATAACGTTAGCAGGCCCCTTCCCTCAGTGAGGGGGCGCGGCGGGCACCTCGGGGGCTGGCGGGGAGGAGGCCCAGCCAGGGGTTGCACCAATCCCGTCCTTGCAAAGGGGCGAGCCTTTCGCGCAGGTCGTCTTCAAACAGCTTAGGTTGCAAAATTTATAAGCGTGGCCGTTATTTAGGCATTGTTGCACGCAGGCATAGTCTTTGGATGGCGCCGGCTTTTTGCTGAGAGAACTTTTAGGGTCAATTAGTTTCTCTGACGGGACGGGTGTGTTGAAAACTTTGTGCGTGGCCGCAAGTCCGTTGGGCACGTTCGTGACCGAGGCGTTGCGGGTGGATTTTCCGGCACCGCCCGCCAGAGGTACGTTATAGCTGCACTGCTGCCGGCAACCCGCTGCGCTTGTGGTCCCGATTGCGATACAGTTAGATAGGCACCGGTAATCCGTATCGGCATTTGCGGGCGCGGTTCGCAGTGTGACCGACAAAAGAACGATAGCTAAAGTGCATAGAATGACTTTCATGCTTCCTCTCCTTCCGCATCTCTGATGTCCTTGATGATGCCTTGCAGCTCGTAAGAAAAACTCATAGCCGCCAGATTGCGGAACGCGCTCAGCCCAGCGCGGTCACGATCCGCGGCGACTTCGGCGATCGTTTCAAAACTGATATGCGGCTGGTCTTCCGAAAATGCATAAACCATCGCTTGATCGCAAAGCAGATTAATCAGTCGAGGCACGCCGCTGGTAAAGTAAAAGACAGCAGCGCAGGCCGTGTCGTCGAACAATTCCGGCGAGCCGCCCACGACGCCGAGGCGGTGGCGGATATAGGCAGCGGTTTCGGCGGCAGACAAGGGTTCGAGATGGCAGTGAACGGATATACGCTGCACAAATTGCCGGAGATCGGGCCGTTTCAGCATGTCCAGCAATTCGGGCTGACCCACGAGGACCATCTGCAGCAGCTGATCCTTCTCGTTGTTGACGTTCGAGAGCATGCGCAGCTCTTCGAGCATGTCGGCTTTGAGGTTCTGCGCTTCGTCAATGATCAGCACTGTGCGCTTGCCTCTGGCGTATTGTGCCAACAGGAAGTCGACGAAGCTGGTGTAGAGCGAGACCTCGTCTTGGCCCGTCGTCTTCAACTCAAACGCCATCGCCACCCAATTCAGCAGGCGGCCGAGTGAGGCGCTCGCATTGGTAATGACCCCGACCGTGACGTCGGAGCCAGCGCTTTTCAGGTAACGGCGGATGACCGTCGTCTTCCCCGCGCCCACATCGCCGGTGATGACCATAAATCCCGCTTGCGTGACAATACCGTATTCGAGAAGGTTTATCGCGCGGCGGTGACGCTTACTGAGAAACAAAAAATCGGCATCCGGCAAAAGCGAAAACGGCTTTCCCGAAAGACCGTAAAAACTCTCATACATACTCATTCCTCTCACCTGCGACGGCATTAAAGCATTTTCGTTGCCGGGGTACCAGTTGCGAACGTCAGTTTCGCAAAAGTCCCCGGCGCGAACGTAGCAGTCCAGCTGCCGGTGTTCGCTATTGGCATATTTATGTGGCGAGAACGGGGCGGATGCAAAGCAGGCTTGCTAGAGCGCAGGGACTGCATGTCGTACGCTGCGTGGCGGCCAGATCTTGTTGCCGGATCTTTGCGTGCACTCCTTTCACTCCAATTGCGGGCAGTCTCCTCGTTTCAAGGGAAAGCGATTTCGACACTCTGGCTTGGCTAGCGACCACAAGGTCCAGGCGGCTCCAGCTTTTCTGGGTCGAGATCACTGGGTCGAGTTCGTTGCGCTACCAGTATAGTTTCTGTCTCGACCCATGTACCAAGTCGCTTCGGCGCAAGCAATCGAGTAAACAAAAACGTGCTTTAAGTTCAACAGGTTAACCATCAACTCGTCGAATGGTTGTGCTTTTTTGGCAATTTCGATAGCAGTACAATTCACTCAAAAAGTGAAAAAATAGGCGTCTCTTCAACAAGTTGCCTAAATCGTTAACGTATTTTAACTGTATAGCCAAAATAAAGATGGATAATTTACTTTTCTGTGCAGAATTGCCTCCCTATACTGCGCCCTTCCCAAAAAGCCCCGGGACTGGGGTGATGTTTTACATGAGGATCACATGCAAAAGGCCATGAAATTTTTCAGTTTGTTGGTGGTTTTCTTTTCGTTCGCGCATATGGCTGCA
>JALYJG010000192.1 GCA_030775365.1 Pseudomonadota bacterium | reverse complement strand
ACGCTTTGCCTGGCGGGGCGACGATCTTGAACTCGACATCCTTCATCGGCTTGGTCAGTTCTACATTCAAGCCAAAAACGTCAAGGCGGGCCTCAACACCCTATCGCGCGCGGTCCAGCTTTATCCCAACAGCCCCATGATTCCTGGGATCCGCGCCCAAATGGCGGATATTTTCCGCGACGTTTTTTTAAGTGATCTCGGCAACGATCTTTCCCCCCTCGACGCCCTGACGCTCTATCAGCAATACCGCAGCCTTATGCCGGGCGGCTCTGACGGCATCGCTGTGATGCGTAACCTGGCCGAACGCCTCGTGCAGATCGATTTGCTTGACCAGGCGGCCGGCCTGCTTGAGGATCTAGTGAAGAACGCACTCCAAGGCGATGAAAAGGGCCGCGTCAGCGCACGCCTAGCAGCGATACGCCTGCTCGATCACAAACCCGAACAGGCTATGGCGGGCCTTGATCTGGCGCCGAGCACGACCTACCCAGCGGATCTCCAAAATGAGCGGACTCTCCTACGCGCGAAAGCGCTGTCGGAACTCAAAAAATACGACGAGGCGATCGCCTTGTTAAACAGTAATTCGAGCAATCCGGCCAAGCTCCTTCGCGCCGATATCGATATGCGCGCTCAACGGTGGAAAGACGCTTCCGTGGCCCTGATCGACCTAATTGGGCCCGCGCCAACCGGGACGGCCCTGAGCCAGGATCAGGCGCAATGGCTGGTCAATTGCGCGATCGCCGTTTCTATGGCCGGCGACACGGCGGGCCTTGAGAAGCTGCGCGCCGATTACGGCCCGGCCATGGCGTCACTGCCGCAAAACGATACATTTCGCATGCTGACCGAGCCGGAAAAAACCGAGCAATCGCGCGACATCGCGGCGGCGCAGGCGAAGATTGCCGATGTCGATATGTTCCAGGGGTTCCTGAACAGCTACCGCCAGGACCGGGCGCCGCCGCCCAAAGGCCCCAGAAAGTCCTCGACACCTTAAATGTTATCGGGCGAGATCCGCCGAACCCCAAGCCGCGGCATCGGCCGAGCAACCAGTGACCAAGCCCTCTCGGCATCAATATTGCGCAGTAATTCCTGACGCACGATGCGGGGCTCGCCGACAAAAAGCGCAGACCCGACGTTAAAGGCGTCAAAGGTCGCGCGGACATGACTGGAGGAGTATATGTCCAGCTCGATCCGCCCTTTTGTATGCACGCAGGGAAAATTGATTTCAATTTTCAAGACAGGTCCCGATAAAGGGTCGTCCACGTCTCTGACCGCGCAAGAGAAGTCCGTGTGCCGGGCCCTTATGTCTTGCAGCCCTCGCCACAACTCCGGTACGAGTATCTCAGCGTTATTCACAGGCTTCTAATCGAGCGTGCGCAAAACGGCCGCCGGATAGTCGAAGGTCAGGCGAACGGGCAAGGTCAGAACCCGTGCGCGGAAATCGGGGGGCAAACGGACCCAGTCTTTTTCGGTGCTCAAAAGCCGCGCCTCTTTAGCGTTTGCCTCTTTTTGCAACGCCTGAAGCTCGGTCGCTGTAAATACATGATGGTCGGCAAAATCCTTCGTACTCAGCAGCGTCAGCCCCGCGCGCCGGCATAAAGCATAGAATTTCTCGGGGTGGCCGATGCCAGCGAAGGCAACAAATTTTTCGTTGCGCGGAAAATTATCGGGAAAGTCCACGCGCAATCGGGCGCGGAAGACCGGCTGATGGATGCGCGAAGTTATGTTTTTCTCGTCGCGCTCGCCGATCAAGACGGCCGCCGAGACCCGCGGTAAAGCGTTTTCGAGGGTTTCCCGCAAGGGCCCGGCCGGAATGAGACATTCGTTGCCAAGGCCCGTCGCGCCGTTAACGACTAAAAGCGTGACGTCGGGGCGGACCGAGGCGTTCTGCATGCCGTCGTCGAGGATGACGTGCGACCCCTCTTTCTCCGCTTCGCGGACCGCGCCAGCCCGATAGCGCCCGATCCATACCGGAGCCACCTGTGCTAACAGCAAGGCCTCGTCCCCGACCTCCGTAACCGTGTGCCGGGCAGGATCCACGCGCAGAGGGCCAAGCTCGGTGCCGCCATACCCACGCGTGACGAAGACAGGCTTATGTCCCTCTTTAAGCAGCAATTTGGCCATTGCGATCGCTGTCGGCGTTTTGCCGGCGCCGCCGATGACGATATTGCCGACGCATATGACAGGGACTTTGGCCCGGTAAGGCTTGCGCCCGAAACGCCGGCGCAATAGGCCGCCCGCATTCCAGAGGAGACCGAGAGGGGCCAATGTGAAGGACTTCCAACCACGCTTCGCATACCAGAATTCTGGAGGGGTCATGAGGCGGCCTTCTTTCTCGGGATTTGAGACTCGTCGGTGATCGGCTGATTGAGCCAGACTTCAAGCGCCGACATGACTTTGGCCAGAATGTTGCGTTTTTGGTCCGCTAGAATCCTTGCGGCCGTACTGTAACGATGCAAGGTCTCGGGCGCCTCCAGCAAGCGGTTGATTGTAAAAGGTATCTCATTGGCATTTTGCAGAGGTATCGCACCTTGCTGCGCGATAAATTCTGGGGCTGTGGACTGGCTATGCATATAGGGACCAAAAATAATGACGCACCCCAGTTGGGCCGGCTCGATAGGGTTGTGCCCGCCGACCGGAACGAACGAGCCGCCCATGCACATAATACGGCAAAGCCGATAGAACAAGCCCAATTCACCCATGGTATCGGCCAGGTAAACTCCCGTTTCCTTCGTGATCCTGTCGCCCTTGGAACGCCGGGCGCAAGTTAGTCCACTATTGGCAATCTTTTGAACGATCTCGTCGCCACGTTGCGCGTGGCGCGGCACGATGACCGTCACAAGGTCCGGCCAACGACCGAGGAGTTTTTGATGGGCCTCCAGGGCCATTTCTTCCTCTCCCGGATGGGTCGAAGCCATCAACCAGAGTGGCCGTCCGCCGATATCCTGACGCAAATCCCCGAGCGCCAAGGCATCGAAAGGTAGAGGGTTTGCGGCATATTTTAGATTCCCGAAGCAGCGCACAGGCTTGGCGCCGAGCGCCACGAAGCGCGAACGGTCCATATCGGTTTGGGTCAAACACAACGAGAAGGTGCGGAGAATTTCGGTGGCCCACCCCTTCACGCGGTACCAACGGCGGAAAGATTCATCCGAAATGGACCCGTTCAGCAGCACAGCCGGAATATGGCGCGCTCGTATCTCAGCGAGCGTATTAGGCCATAGCTCGGACTCGACCCACAATGCGAAAGAGGGCCTCCAATGGTCGAGGAAAGCACGAATGTAGGGTATACGGTCGACGGGTACATATTGATGGATGACGTCATGGGGCAGCCGATCGGCGAGCATTTTGGCCGAAGAGACCGTGCCGGAGGTTATCAAAATCCGCGTTTGCGGATGAAGCATTTGCAAGCGCTCGATCAGAGCCAAAAATGACGTCGCCTCACCCACGCTTGCCGCATGGCACCAGATCAAGCGGCCCTCAGGCCGGGGCTGGGAGGCGATGCCAAGACGCTCGGGAAAGCGTTCGGCGTCCTCCCGACCTTTTTCCAACCGACGGCGCAGATAAATCTGAATGACCGGTGCGCCCAGGTCAGTCAACAGACGATAGGCTGAAGAGAGCATTGGGGACGAGGCTAGGCCGATAGTTTCTTTTTCAAAAGCTCATTCAGGATGGCCGGGTTTGCCTTGCCCCCCGTGGCCTTCATGACCTGCCCTATGAAAAACGGGAAAAGCTTATCCTTGCCAGCTCTGTACTCGGCCACTTTGTCCGCATGGGCCGCCAGAATGCCGTCGATGGCCTGCTCGATGGCGCCGGTATCGGTTACTTGTCGCAAGCCCTTTTCTTCGACAATAGCCGCAGGCGACTTACCCGTTTCGACCATGATCTCGAAGACGTCCTTGGCGATGCGGCCGGAGATCGTATTATCGAATTTCAGTTTGAGCAGCTCGGCCAGCATGGTCGCGCTGATGTGGAAGTCAGCTATGGTCTTGCCGGCTTTGTTGAGCGCTCCGAAATAATCCCCCGTCACGAGATTGGCAACTTCTGTGCCGGTCTTTTGTGGCGGCAAGCCGACACTCTTTTGTGTTTCAGCGA
>JALYJG010000191.1 GCA_030775365.1 Pseudomonadota bacterium | reverse complement strand
GACGTCGCCTGGCCTGAGCTTATGGTAATTGGTGCTGTGGCCCTCGTGGCCATCGGACCTAAGGATCTGCCAAAGGCGATGCATACCTTGGGAAAATGGGCCGGCAAGGCACGAGCCTTCGTCCAGGATATCCAGCGCACATTTGACCAACTCAGTTATGAGGCGGAAATTGCGCAGAAACTAAAAGACGAGAAGTTCACCGACGAGGGCAAAACACATCCGCCAGAGCCCCAGCCTGATGCAGAAAAAGGCCATGACCGAGCCCCTTGACCCGTTACGGCAACCACTGCTTGCGCATCTGATCGAACTGCGACGAAGACTGATGTGGTCACTGTCGGCTGTCCTGATAGGTTTTTTGATCAGCTACTGGTTCGCGCCGCAGATCTACGAGTTTCTCGTAAGACCCCTGGCGAGTGTTACACAAGGCGAGAACCGGCATCTCATCTATACCGGCCTTACTGAAGCCTTCACGACTTACATTAAACTGTCGCTTTGGACGGGATGCTTTCTTGCCTTTCCTGTTATCGCTTCCCAAATATGGATGTTTGCGGCGCCCGGGCTCTATAAGAACGAGCGCAAGGCCTTCCTGCCCTTCCTGGTCGCCACGCCCATTTTCTTTCTTATCGGCGCCGCCATGGCCTATTATTTCGTATTCCCTTTGGCTTGGAAGTTCTTTCTCGGCTTCGAGATCCCGTCCACGCCGGGTGGCCTGCCGATTCAACTGGAAGCCAGGGTCAGTGAATATCTCTCCCTATCCATGACCGTTATCTTCGCCTTTGGCATCGCGTTCGAGCTGCCGGTGATTTTGGTCCTTTTGACGAGGGTCGGCCTCTTGTCATCGGCAAAGCTCAAATCGTTCCGCCGTTACGCCATCGTACTGATATTCGTGGCCGCCGCTGTTTTGACGCCGCCCGACGTACTTAGCCAGTTCAGCCTCGCTATACCGCTCATGGTCCTTTACGAATTGTCCATTTTGGGAGCGAAATGGGTGGAGGGAACGCCTTCTCCCCAAATCACCGAGCTGGACTCCCCGGCTGGACCGGGACCCTAGGCTTCGGTATGATTTACAGCGTTTCCCGTCCTTGGGGACGATATAGGGTTTTCAAATGCACGATATTCGTTTTATCCGCGAGCACGCAGAAGTCTTCGACCATGCGTTGAACCGCCGCGGTTTGCCCAACGCCGCGGCCGGAATCATGACCCTCGACGGGGAATTACGTGCAACCAAAAGCGCAACGCAGGACCTGCAGGCGAAGCGCAACGAGATCTCGAAACAGGTGGGCGTGCTCAAGAGCCAAGGCGGTAACGCTGAAGATCTCATGAAGGAGGTGGCCGCTCTCAAAGAAAAGATGGCCTCGCTCGAGGCGCAAGAGCAGGCCTTTGCGGCCCAGCTGCACGACATCCTATCCCGTTTACCCAACGTGCCGGCCCAGGATGTGCCTGACGGCAAGGATGAAAAAGATAACAAAGAGATCCGTCGTCGCGGCGAGCCAAGGCGGATCGCGGCCGCGAAGCAGCATTTCGAGATTGGTGAGGCGCTCGGCTATATGGATTTCGCAGCCGCGGCAAAGCTGTCGGGGGCGCGCTTTTCGATTTTGAAAGGTCCTATTGCCCGGCTTGAGCGGGCGCTGGGCAATTTCATGCTCGATATCCTTACGCGGGAATTCGGTTATACCGAGGTGTCACCGCCGCTCATGGTCCGTGAAGAAATCATGTATGGCACGGGCCAACTCCCAAAGTTCCGGGAGGACCAGTTCCAGACCACCCACGGCCTCTGGCTGATCCCTACGGCGGAGGTGCCGCTGACCAACCTCGTCCATGACATGATCTTGGAGCGCCAAGACTTGCCCTTGCGATTCACAGCAAAAACGCCTTGTTTCCGGGCGGAGGCCGGGGCGGCAGGAAAAGATACGCGCGGCATGCTGCGGCAACATCAATTCTACAAGGTCGAAATGGTAAGTATAACGGCGCCCGAGCACTCGGCCGCTGAACACGAACGCATGACGTCCTGCGCCGAAACCATACTTTCGCGCCTGGAATTGCCGTTTCGCACTATGGTTCTGTCTACGGGCGATTTGGGCTTCGCTGCGCGAAAAACCTATGACATCGAAGTGTGGATGCCAGGACAGGATACCTACCGCGAGATATCGAGCTGCTCCAATTGCGGGGACTTCCAGGCCCGCCGTATGAACGCCCGAAGCCGGGCGGCGGGCCAAAAAAACACCGAATTTGTACATACTCTCAACGGCTCGGGTTTGGCTGTCGGACGCTGCCTTATTGCCGTGATGGAAAATTTTCAAGAATCGGACGGATCGGTTACGATACCTCCGGCCCTTCGCCCTTATATGGACGGCACAGAACGGATACAGGTGGTAGTGAAATGATCAATGCTCTTCGTCACAACTGGGCTTCACTGTTCCTTTCCCTGTTCCTAGTCGTCACCGTCATGGGCGGATGCTCATTCATGCAGCCCGCACACCTGCCGGCGCGCTCCGGCATCGCCCGGGGCGAGACGATCACGGTCGAGGGCAATCAAAACGTCTACGCGGTCGCCCGCCAACACAATGTGTCGATGCGCGAGCTGATCGTCCTCAATAGGCTCAAGGCACCTTTTATATTACGGAAAGGCCAAAAACTTACTTTGCCGGCGGACACACTTGGCGGTGAGACGAGTTACATTTCCTCATCTGGTCCAAACGACGGCTCGTCAATGCCCCCGCCGGTTGCGGCTCCAACAAGCACGGTCATCGAACAGACTTCCTTGCCCCCAATCCAGGTGGCTCCCCTTCCGCCAGTGCACAGCGCCCCGCCGGTGGCTGTAAATGCCCGGTCCTCTGCGTCCGGCGCGCCCACATCGGTAACCCCTGTCACGGCTCTGAATACGCCAACGCCGGCACCGAAACCCGTCACAACAACGGTTGGGTCTCCGGCCGGCAGCGGCTCAGCGGACATGACGTTTGCCTGGCCTGTGCAAGGGCCAGTCCTTTCGGGATTCGGACCAAAAGCTCAGGGCCTCACGAATGATGGTATCAATATCGCCGCTCCGAAGGGAGCCCCAGTTGTGGCGGCGGCGAGTGGTATCGTGGTCTACGCCGGGAATGAGATGAAGGGCTTCGGTACGCTCGTTCTTATTCGTCATCAAGGCGGGTGGGTGACGGCCTATGCCCATCTCGATCGGGCGCTCGTCAACAAGGACGCGGTCGTTGCCAGAGGCGATATGATTGGCACGGTCGGCAAGACCGGCAATGTGCCATCGCCACAGTTACATTTCGAGACGCGGTTTAACGGCAAACCAGTCGACCCGGCGGGCGTCATCAAGGACTAATAAGCTTCTTCGTCGCTGCAGCGACGTCCGTCTCCTTGAGCAAGGATTCGCCGACCAGAAAACAGTGCGCCCCGCACTGACGCATGCGGGCAATATCCGCTGGCCCCGAAATTCCACTTTCGCTAACGAGCACCCGCCCCTTCGGCACATGGGGGGCCAGATGTTCGGTGGTCGCGAGATCGGTCTTCAGCGTCTTCAAATTGCGGTTATTGATTCCTATCAGCCCGGACGGCAAGAGTAGAGCGCGCAACAGCTCGTCCTTGTCATGGACTTCGACTAACACGTCCATCCCGTACCCTGTCGCAGTCCGGTGCAACTCCAATGCTGCCTTGTCGTCGAGCGCTGCCATGATAAGCAAAATGCAATCCGCCCCAATGATCCGGGCTTCGGCGACCTGCCAGATATCAAGCATAAAATCCTTGCGCAGGACAGGTAACGTGCTTGCGGCCCGCGCCTCAATCAAATCCTCGTTGCGTCCGTCAAAGAACGGCCCGTCAGTCAAAACCGAAAGGCATGTCGCCCCCGCCGCCTCATAGACACGCGCAAGCTCGGGCGAATTAAAATCGGTGCGTAAAACTCCGGCCGAAGGGGAGGCTTTCTTTATCTCCGCTATTAGTGCCACCTCGCCAGCCACAACCCTGTTGTGAAGGCGTTCGGCGAAACCCCGGCAGGGGGGAATGTTCCGTGCCTTGCGATCCATGTCGGCAAAAGGTGTTTCCGCCTTCGCGCGCTCCACTTTGGTAAGGGTTTCTGCGCAAATCTTCGCCAGTATAT
>JALYJG010000190.1 GCA_030775365.1 Pseudomonadota bacterium | reverse complement strand
ATTCCGGCAGGCGCTGTTTCAGGGTTTTAGGATCCGAGAACTTTCTTCGGCGTACTGGCGCCTGGCTCGTTCGCGGGGACTTTGAGTGGACGGCTTGGTCCCGCCCCTATGCTGCTCACATCGATCGGGCTTGCCGGCGTAGCCGCTGTCGGGGCTGGATCTGCCGCGCGGGTACGAATGTCATCGTACTCTTCGAGCAGTTTGCGGAGCCCCGTCGTTGCTTTGACGAGCCCGCCGGTCAGCGTGCTGCGCTCGCCGCTATGCTTGACGGTCTTCTCGGCCGCATCCACCACATTGTCCTGAGCGGTGTTAAGCGCATCGATCGCGTCCTGCATGATCTTGAGCTGAGCCGCGCGAATGTTATCTTGCGTCTTCGCCAGATCCGCATAGCTGCTCTTGCCGGTTTCGATCGCCGCCTGCGTAACAGCACTAACGCTATTCGCCAGTTCAGAGGTTTGCATGCCGACGCTCGATTCGAGGCCGAGCCGCAAGGCGCGTCCCGTCTCGGGCAGGGCACGGGAGGCTATCTGTTGCAGCATGTCTTCCTGTGCCAGCAAAAGATTGTATAAATTCGTCGAACGCGTGCGAGCCTCGACGCTGTTCGCCGTCGCCATCGTGAAATTGGCGTGGGACCGTTTCACATCCTCCTCGAATGCCAAAGCAGTCTTTTGCAACTCAGCCAGGCCGACGCGCTCGGCGTTGAGAAGTGGTTTCTCATCCTCCGCAGCGGCAGCAAGCTTGTTGTCTTGCGCTTCGAGCTTCAGCTTGATCGCCTCGCTCTGCTCGTGGGCGCTTTTCGTTACCCGCTGGATGGCGCCTTCAAGAATAGCTTCCCGCACTTCGGCTTGCGAAATGGAGTCGCTGATTTCCATAGCGGTTTCTTTGCTATAGGCCGAGCGCTTCATCAATCTTTGCACCGTGCTTCGCGCATTGTTGATAAGAGCGATGCTCTGGTTGGCCGACTCCACGATGATATCGACAAAGCCGTTTTCGGTGGCGTCGATCGAGCGCAAGATCATCAAAGGACCGGACTCCAGCTGGACCTTGCGTTCGCTCTCCTTTGCGGCGATCGTTTGCTTGGTCGTCTCGAGACTGCTGTGGACGGCGCTTAATGCCTGTTGCGCTTCGTCGATACGTGCCGCGATCTCTTTGTCGGGACCCAAAAGGGAGCGCTTGGCGGCGTTCCAGAAGCCCTTTTCACTTTCAAGCTTGGCGTCCAATTCGGTGTTCAGGTCGCTCTGCCGACTGGACTCCTGACGCTCATAGCGGGCCAAATCCTGGCCGAGACCTTTAATGGCTTCGATGATGCGGTCGTTGAGATCGATCGCGGCCTTCATCTGCTCGATGGTTTTGCCTTCTAGGCGCGCCGTGCGCATGACTTCGAGCAACTGTTTGGTTTCCCCGGCACCGTTCTGCACCGCGACGACATCGTTCACGATTTTTTCGATCTCGGGCTTCATGGCGCTTTTAAGCTCGCTGACGAGCTTTTCCATGCCGCGGACATCGAGCCTTAAGCCCTCGTTTTGAACGTCATTAAAATAGATTTGGAAATCGGCGAAACGCTTACGGGCAGCGGCGTAATCATCATTTTGCACCGTCAAGAACTTGGCGATGGCGGCAATTTGCTCGTCCCCCGACCGGTCCGTCTGCTGCATGATCTGATAGATTGGATTGTCCTTGATGTCGGTGAGACGCCCAGCAGCCAAGTCCTCTTGGCCAAGTTCGGCCTTCTCCTCACTTTCGTTGACGTGGGTCTTGGTGCGGCTAGCGTTGAGGCTCGAGGCGGCTTTGCGCATACGGGCCAAGGATTCGTTGAGCTCGGTCATTTTAGTCTCCTTAGGTTGTGCCCTCACCCAGGACCTCAAGAGGCCAAGCGGTGGCGGGCGTTACTCGCGGTAAAACGAGCGACGATCAAAGTTCGGTTTCTGCCGTGGTGCGGGCGAATAAAGGCGAGCGACCTCATTGCGTCGGCGCACAAATCTCCATCTTCGGACACGGCTTTTCTGCGGCTGGGGGCCGAGGACGAGCGGATCCGAGATTTATGTGCAGGACTTCGTTCCTAAGTTGGAGCCAAGTCCCGGCGACGCAAAGGCAAAGTGATCGCCTTTATCCGCCTAGCTTCTTCGCGGGGGATCGACGTGAGCGGGAGACTGAAAAAACAGCCCCGACAAATGACTATTAATAATGGCCGTCAGGTCTTTTATTTCGCGGCGGCTAATAGTCGAAAACATTACCATTGGAAAAATCACCAACTGTTCTTACCGGTGTCACCCATTAATCAGGTTCATGCCGATAACAACCCTTATATCAGTATTTGGCGAAAAGAAAATAGTAACCAAGGGGTCCGATACTTATCGTTAACGTGAAGAGATTTGTTCGGGTAGTGTATAAGTGGAACGTAATACTAGAAATATACAGCCAAGGCTCAGCTCAGCTTGAGAAAACCAATGTTTACGGCCCCTTTTTTTGCGCATGCCAAAATAAGGTTCACATTGTGAAAAGCGAATTTGGAAGCAAAAACAACTGCCAGATTTTACCACGAGAAACGGGAAGTCGAGTAATAGCCTCAATTGGTGCGGTGCAAAAAGCCAATTATTAGGAATATAATTTATTTTTAGTGCTAAACGTCGGGCGGCCGCAAAAAAGCCCTTTTCGATTTGTCTCCAATTGCCGAAAAAAGTTAAGTGACGTGTCTTTGCCAAATCGTAACGAATTTGCTGCGGATATGGACCGCGCAACAGGGGCGCAACGGCAGTTTGTGGTGCCTCTCTCATAACGGGTGAACGAAGCTTGATGGCGCCTCGGTAGCGCGCTCAGCGAGACTGTTTCATGACAGCGCGGGTTTTTTTGCTCAGATGGTGCTACCTATCGTTTTAGGCGAGACATCCTTGATAAAATTTGCATATTTGGTCAAAGAGAGTGGATGATTGGCAGGAGATGTGCCGTCGGTATTCACACTATATTAAAGCCCTCTATTTACTGTGAAAGGTCGGAGAAAAGGTCCCATGCTGCTTCAATCCTTCGATTTCCCCATTCAGAAATTTCTGACCGGTTTTGCCAATCACAACCGGCTGTTCGACGAGTGCGTCTATGCGCTCTCGAATTTCGACACCTTTAAAGGCATCGCCATGATGTCGCTCCTGTGGTTCGCATGGTTTTATCGCTCTGCCAGCGAAACCAGCGAGCAGGAAGCGCATCGTCAGACGCATTTGGTGATCGTTCTGATCGGCAGCATCACAGCCGTCATTTTGTCGCGCATCTTGCAGATGGTGCTGCATGTACATCAGCGTCCTGTGCTGGCCAATTTAGGTCTCGACTTTCCCTCGGTTGTAGATCCGTCGACCGTGAATGCGTGGAATTCCTTCCCGAGCGATCATGCGATGCTGTTTTTTGCGCTTGCGACCGGTATCTGGCAGATCAATCGCGCCGCCGGCGGTGTCGGCTTGGCCTGGACCATCTTTGTTGTGTGTCTGCCTCGCGTTTATTTGGGCATTCATTATCCCAGTGACGTCGTGGCAGGTGCCGTGCTCGGCGTCCTAACAATGCTGGCTTTCGAGCGCTTACCCTTCCGAGGTATTGCGGCGCGTGTGCAGAGCTGGAGTAAAACCCGCCCGGGCACTTTCTACTGGTGCGCGTTTATGCTGACAGAACAGGTTGCACATCTGTTCGATGATGCGCGCGGCCTGGCCTCGATGATGTTCGCGTTTTTTAAAAGCTAAGGAAATCCGGGCGCCAAACAAGCCAAGGCCACTCAAAAGGCGGCGAGCCCCGTGCCGCTCACTCAAACGCGTCGCAGGGTGGAAAGGCCCTCGGCGGCGCTCGGCTTGGGTATGTCCGCCAAAAGGTACGGCGTGGCCTCGTAAACAGCCTTTATCCAGTTGGTATAAATATTGGCGGTATGTCGCCACGTGTTCACGGGCGGTCTCGAAGGGTCATCGCCCGGAAAATAATTGCGCGGCAGTGGCGTAGCGGGATCGAGCGCCACATCGCGCTTATATTCACGGCCCAAAACATCCGTCTCGTATTCGGGATGGTTGAGAATGTAAAGACGGCGAGCAAAACAGGGATAGCCCCCCGGCGACTCGGCGGCCTCGACGATAATATTTGGGCCCGTCTCGACGCAGGAAGCCACGATTTCGAGCCGCGGATTTTTGGCAATGTCGGCCAGAACGGGTGTTTTCCAGCGCGACACGGG
>JALYJG010000189.1 GCA_030775365.1 Pseudomonadota bacterium | reverse complement strand
GTGTAGACATGAGCGAGCCATAGATGCCGCCATTCGTGATCGTGAAGGTGCCACCTGTAAGTTCGGCCATCGAGAGCTTGCCGTCGCGGGCGCGCTTGCCAAGATCGCCGATGCTCTTCTCGATGTCAGCGAAATTCAGCTTATCCGCTTCCCGCACGACGGGGACGACAAGGCCCTGCTGCGTGCCAACGGCGACGCCGATATCGTAATAGTTCTTATAAACAAGGTCCTCGCCCTCAATCTCGGCGTTAACGTTCGGAATTTCCTTGAGCGCAAGCACGCAGGCCTTGACAAAAAAGGACATGAAGCCAAGCTTGGCGCCGTATTTCTTCTCGAAATTTTCTTTGTGTAAGCTGCGCAGCGCCATGACATTGCTCATGTCCACTTCGTTAAAAGTGGTCAACATGGCGGCAGTGTTTTGTGCTTCCTTCAAACGCTCGGCGATGCGCAAGCGCAGCCGCGTCATCTTTACGCGCTCTTCCTGCGCGGCGCGCGAGCGTGGCCCGGTGGCCTGGTGCGCTCGTTGCGGTGCTGATTGGGAGGCGGGGGCCCCGGAGGGGGCCTTGCCTTGCGCGGCAAAACTCGCGACATCTTCTTTCGTAACGCGGCCGCCTTTCCCTGTGCCCGGGACCTCATAAGGGTTGATGCCGTGATCATCGGCCTGCTTGCGGGCGGCTGGCATCACGGCCGGACTTGCCGGCGGTGATGAGGGTCGTGACGAGGAGTTGGCGGCCTGGGGCTGCGGCGACGGTGGTGCCGACGTCGTGGCGGTCGCGGAGGGGGAAGAGACGGCTGCACCGCCTTCCTGAATAACCCCAAGTACGGCACCGACGCCGACATTGCCGCCCTGCTGAACGGTGATTTCGCTGATAACGCCCGCGGTTGCGGCATTGACCTCGAGCGTCACCTTATCGGTTTCGAGTTCAACGAGTGGCTCATCCACCCGCACGGCGTCCCCGACTTTCTTGAGCCATTTTGCGACGGTAGCTTCGGAGACGGATTCGCCCATCGGCGGAACGACGATTTGTGTGGACATAGCAACCTCGGTTACGACGATACTCGGTGAAGACGATCAGGTGAGGGTGTTGATAACCTGAATCGGGGCCAAGTTAAAGAGCCTTGCCCTATGCCAGCGCAAGGCACTGAATTACATCGGGCAGGGTGGCGGGGCTGCACGCTTGTCCACCCTCGCCCTTGATATCCGTTGGCGATACGCTTATCTAGAGTCATCCGATCTTGAACTCAGGAGTTGACCCAAATGCCTATGCCCGAACGTGATATGGTTGAAAAGCTCAGCGGCCTCGTGCCCATCGTTATCGAGCAAACCGCGCGCGGCGAACGCTCCTTTGATATCTATTCTCGTCTTCTTAAAGAACGCATCATCTTCATGGTGGGCGGCGTCGATGATCACATCTCGAGCCTTGTTTGTGCGCAGCTGCTTTTTCTGGAATCGGAAAACCCCGCCAAAGAGATCTCGTTTTACATCAATTCTCCCGGCGGCGTCGTGACGTCTGGCATGGCGATCTATGATACGATGCAATACATCAAGGCGCCTGTCTCGACCTTGTGCATCGGTCAGGCCGCTTCGATGGGCTCATTGCTGTTATGCGCCGGCGCCAAGGGCAAGCGGTATTCGCTGCCAAATAGCCGTATTATGATCCATCAGCCCTCGGGCGGTGCGCAAGGCCAGGCGACCGATATCGAAATCCAGGCGCGCGAGATCCTGAAATTGCGGCACCGTCTGAATGAGATTTATGTCAAGCACACGGGGCAAAATGTCGAAAAGATCGCACTTGCCGTCGAGCGTGACAATTTCATGTCGGCCGAGGAAGCCAAGACATTCGGGCTGATTGACGAAGTCGTGACAAGCCGCCCGAGCGGTTCCGAGACGGAGAAGAAAGCGGCGTAGCCTCTTTCCAGCCGTGTTCACTTTACGTCACCTCAGGTTTTTCATCCTTAACTGAGGGCAACAGTTTTTCCTCAGGCCGATTGGCTGAAGAGAACTGCGCCACGACGCGACCCTGATAATCGTGGATCTTGAAGGTCAGCGTGCCGTGATAGGCGGCGGCGTAACGATCGAGGGCCGTCAGGCGCAGACTGCGGTGTTTGGTAGGCTTTTCCATGATGCGCACGGCGGTGGGCCCGATATTGAGACGAGCGGCAGCCGCCGCCGGGCTTAGGGCACTGCGCTGGCGCAACACTGACAAGGTTCGCCGGGCCTCGGTGTTGAAATCTTCCTTCGACATATTGGCGGAGGAAAATTGCACGGCCTGCTGGCCCTGAGCGTCGCGGGCCGAGACGGTCACGGCGGCATCGAAAAGCTGCAAGTAGTCGAGCAGCGCGTCGGTGTTGAGACCACGTTTCTGCGACAGCTCATCATAAGAAATCGTTTCGCGATGAGCGTGTTTAGCGCGACGCGCCGAGGCGGGCTGCCCTTGGGGGCCAAGCGTGGCCGGGGACGGCGCGCTATAGGAAGGAAGCGTGCCGTGCGACGGAGCCTGGAGCGATCGGGGTTGGTGTGACCGAGTGTGACGTGACCAGGCGACTCCTGGCGCTCCGCCGTCCTGCGCCGAGAGTTTTTCAAGAGCGTTGCGGGCGGCGATGCCGAATTGTCCGACAGGCGTCTCTGATGCCGGTACCGGTTTAGACGGGCCTGTATAAGCGGCGGGACGGTCGCCAGAATATCCCCGCCAAGCCATGTTGCCGGCCTGGTCGCTGATATGGACAGTGATGTGGCCGCGCGAAGTTCGCACAAAGTCATAAAGATGGTGGAGGTTGAGGGCAGTGCGGCCGCTTTTGATCTTGGAGACGGTTCCGGGTGTTAGGCCGAGTTGCTGCGAAAGCAGCCCACCCGAAAGCCCGCTGCTCTGTTGCAGAGGTTCCAGTGATTTGCGAACAGCCGTCTCAAACGCCTTAGGATTGTTTATCTCTTTGGTCGAAACTCCCGTGATCGTCCGCCCGCTATGGTCCTCAAGGATGATCTGGATATGCGCGTTCACGGCCGTGGCGAAACGGTGCAGCGTCGAGAGGCTAAGGCGCCTTGTTTTACCGCGCTCGATATCAGAGACAGATTGTTGCGTAATGCCTTTGCTTTTTGCCGTTACGAGCTGTGATAATCGATTACTTGCACGGAGCTGCTTTAAGCTGCCACGAATTACGACATCAAATTGGTTGGCGTCAGCGATGCGTTGCGCTACGCTAGAACCTGAAGACAACTCACCCGGTTGAATTACTTGGCTTTTCATCGTTCCAGCAAATCCAATTCTTGAAAATTCGACGCAGCACCCACACATACCTTATCTGCGCCGCACAATTCAAGGATAACGACGCTGGACGAGTGGTTAATAATCCAGTAACCACTGAAACGCTAAGCTTATCAAGACGTGCAGCGCCAAGGCCGACGAAGGCTTACTAAGGATACAAAATGACCAAATCCACGAGCACCAGCGATTCCAAGAACACGCTTTACTGTTCTTTCTGCGGCAAGAGCCAGCACGAAGTACGGAAGCTGATTGCGGGACCGACGGTTTTCATCTGCGATGAATGCGTCGAGCTGTGCATGGATATTATCCGGGAAGAAAGCAAGACCACTTTGGTCAAAACCAAGGACGGGGTGCCGACGCCGAAAGACATCATGGTCGTTCTTGACGACTATGTTATCGGTCAGGTCCATGCCAAGCGCGTTCTGTCTGTGGCCGTCCATAATCATTATAAGCGTCTTGCCCATGGCGCGCGCAATTCCGATGTCGAGCTCGCTAAATCGAACATTCTGCTCGCCGGTCCGACAGGGTGCGGCAAAACGCTTTTGGCTCAGACGCTGGCGCGTATCATCGACGTGCCTTTCACGATGGCCGATGCGACGACGCTTACGGAAGCCGGTTATGTCGGCGAAGACGTCGAGAACATTATTTTGAAATTGCTGCAGGCGGCCGACTACAATGTTGAACGCGCGCAGCGCGGCATCGTCTACATTGACGAAATCGATAAAATCAGCCGCAAATCCGACAATCCTTCCATCACGCGCGACGTATCGGGCGAGGGCGTGCAGCAGGCATTGCTTAAGATCATGGAAGGCACGGTCGCATCGGTTCCTCCCCAGGGGGGGCGTAAACATCCGCAGCAGGAATTTTTGCAAGTCGACACGACGAACATTCTCTTCATCTGTGGCGGAGCCTTCGCTGGGCTTGAGAAAATTATTGCCTCGCGCGGGCGTGGCAGCTCGATCGGTTTC
>JALYJG010000188.1:1964-4286 GCA_030775365.1 Pseudomonadota bacterium | reverse complement strand
CTTCGCTCTACTCCATGGCACGGCGCTTCGGACGGGACGACGACGTCTTCGTCCTCAATTACATGACCGGCAACTCGGACGACGGCTCTGTATCCAACACGATGAACCCGTTCTCGAACGGTTCAGCCTCCTATCTTGCCAACATGATCACGAGCTTCATGCCGGATGCGGGCGGTGATAACGCGATGTGGAAAGAACGTGCGGTGGCGCTTATGTTCGCGCTTATGCCGGCGCTCACCTATAAGCGCGACAAGCAAGGCCTCCTCTTGGACGTCGGCGTGGTGCGCGATTACATAGAATTGCAACCGGTGATCCGTCTCTCGCGCGATCAAACGCTGCCGGAACGCATCTCGCATGGCTTGCGCGGCTATCTCAGCACCCTGCCAGGCTTTCAGGACGCCGCCTTTGATGACGAAGGCAATGAACGGCCGCCCTCGCCCGACCAGCCGATGTATGATCTGCAGGTCGCCCGTCAGCAGCACGGCTATCTATCGATGCAATTCACACGCTCTTTGCAGTCGCTCGCCGACGAATACGGCTACATCTTCAAGGCCCAGCTCGCTGATATCGACGTTCTCGATGTCGTGCTCAACCGGCGCATTCTGGTCGTGCTGATCCCGGCGCTCGAAAAGTCGGGCGACGAAGCCGCCAACCTCGGTAAAATCGTCGCCGCCTGCCTGAAAGGCATGATGGGCGCGACCCTCGGCAATTCGGTCGAAGGCTCATGGGAAAGCGCCATCGGCAGCAAGCAAACCCATTCTTCCTCCTCCTTTATGACCGTCTTCGACGAGGTGGGTTACTATACGGCACAAGGCATGGCCGTCATGGCGGCGCAGGCCCGCTCCCTCGGCTTCTCGCTTGTGTTCGCATCGCAGGATTTGCCGTCGATGGAAAAACGCGTCAAGCAGGAAGCCAAATCGATCGTAGGTAACTGCAACTTAAAGATCCTTGGCCGTATTGAAGATCCGACCGACACCAAGGAATTCGTCACACGCCACGGCGGCTCCTCCTATGTCATGGAAACCCGCGGCATGACAGCGCCCACAAATACGCTTTCGAGCATGTTCTTCGCGATGCCGTTTTATGATGACCGCGGCGCATCCTATCAGGTGCGTCAGCGTCTCGATTACGACCATTTGCGCGGACAAAGAGAAGGTGAAGCCCATCTTATCTTCGCCGACTGGGTCGTTAAGGCGCAGATGTTCCATGCTGTGCCGGACAAGGCTAAGGCGCTGCGCGTCCATCGCTTATTGCCCGTGCCGGGGACGACGACTTCGACGGCCGCCCGCGACCGGACGATGACCGAACTCGCAACACGCCTAAAAGACGCCAGCTGGACAGCTACCGGCGCCGCCGCGACAGTCGCCACGAATACGGAGATCGGTGCGATCGCCAAGGGTGCAGCAACGGCCAGCGCCGTCAATCATGATCCGATAGAGACCGGCATCATGGCCTTGGCCAATCTGTCCGAATTGCCCGTCGAAGTGCGCAAGACCGAAAACCGCTCACCCATTGCCGGTCTCGCCGAAAACAGCAGCGCGGCCGCGGCCGCCGCCACACAAGCCCAAACCCCCTCGGCCGGTCTCGCGATTCCGAAGGGTATGCCGATCACGATGCCGGAAATGTCGACGGCCGATAAGGTGACGACGTCAACGCTTCTGCCGCCGCTTTACGAGGGCGACCAATACGCCATTGCCGAGGTGGAACCGAGCGGTGCCCGCTCAAATGGCTTTATGCCGTCGGATGCCGATCTCGCCGCCGTCCCGCCACCCCGCTACGACACGGGCAGCGAGGAGACGGAAGGCTTCGACATGAAGCTTCCAATGGATATCGTTGCCGCGCTTGAGCAAACGGCCCGTAGACTGAATAAGGGCATGCGGGGCACGACAGACGGCTCCCAAGGCGGATGACAGCCAGGCTTTATCGGGTTATGGGATAAAGCCTAAATTGTTCACGACGATCTGTTTTCGACTCTTCACATGCGTATTCTCCACATCATGGCCGGGCGTGGGCTCGGCGGCGCCGAGACCTATTCTACGGATGTCATTTTGCGTTTACACAGCACTGGCATCGACCAATGCGTTGTGATGTCGAAGAAGGCCCCGCGCTTCGAAGAATTGAGAGCGGCGGGCCTCCGCATGGCCCCCCATGTGCTGGCGGTACGCTTTGGGCCCTTGCAGAAATTATTGATGAAGCGCCTGATCGGCGCCGAAAAGCCCGATGTCATTCATTGCTGGATGCGGCGGGCTGCGAGCCTTGTGCCGAAATTGCCGCAAGGTGCAGCCCCTAGCGTCATCGGCTGGTTCGGCGGCTACTATAACC
>JALYJG010000188.1:0-1954 GCA_030775365.1 Pseudomonadota bacterium | reverse complement strand
ACTATAACCCCCGCCACTTCAGGCGCTGCACGCATTTTGTCGGCGTGACGCAAGACATCGTGGCCCATATGGTGAAGAATGGCGTACCCGCCGCCCGCGCCTGCTTTGTGCCCACCTTTCCCGATATCGCCGCCTTGCCACCTATCGATCGCCTGACGCTCGCGACGCCAAAAGACGCCAAAGTGTTTCTGACGTTATCCCGCCTGCACCCTAAGAAAGGTCTGGATACGCTGCTGGCAGCGATGCGCAATTTCCCAAAAGACTATGTCTGGCTGGCGGGCGAGGGCCCTTTGCGCGAATCGCTCGAAAGCCTGGCGCGGGACTTAGGCATTCTCGATCGCGTGCGGTTCCTCGGCTGGCGCACGGACCGCGCTGCGTTGCTGCGTGCGGCCGATGTATGCGTTCTGCCATCGCGTTACGAGCCCTTCGGCACGGTCATTCTCGAAGCCTGGGCCGCAGGAACGCCCCTGGTCGCTTGCCGCAGCGACGGCCCTGCCGCCCATGTCGAGGATACCGTGAACGGGTTGCTTGTGCCCATTGACGATGCCCAGGCGCTCGCAAACGCTATGCGCCGCGTGGTCAATGACGAGGAGCTGCGCCGGCGCCTCGTCTCGCAAGGTTATGCGACTTATATCCGCAGTTACACGCCGGAAGCCGTTACCCAGCAATGGGCTCAGCTTTATCATGAGCTCGCCTCGCCATCCTTAAAGGCTAAGACGGCATGAAGGCACTTTTGATTGCAAAGCCCTGGAAAGGCGGCCTTGGCCGGTACTTTTTCACAGCTCTCCAAACAATGTTCCCCAATCAGGTCGAGTGGATAGCGACCCGGCCCCAAAGTCTCGCCGAGCGCATCGCCTTCCGCCGTGATCCCAAAGCTTGGTGGCAGGCGCTTTTGCATAGAATCGAGAACACCCCTTGCGAGGCCGCCTTCTTTATAAGCCATCGGAAGGAGTTTCGGGCGCTGAAGCCCAAGCCCCATTATGTTCTTTATATCGTTGACGATGTGAAATTGACGCCGGCGGATGCCGGAACTTTCAGCAAAATCTATTTATCCGATCCGGGCTATGAGGCGGAATTGCGTGCGGTCTGCGCCCCTGTCCAATTTGGCGGGGTCTTGCCTTTTGCGCATTGCAAGAATTTGCATAGGCCCCTCTCACTTGCGGGTGCGACACAAAAGGCAGAGCCGCGCGATGTAGGACATGATTTGTGCTTTATCGGCAATCGGGACGGCAAGCGCGATCCCTTGCTTGAGAGGCTCTTCAAGGAAGGCTTGAGGCCGCTCATCATTGGCAATTATTTCATGAAAAGCCCGTTGTTCTGGCGGTACCCGCTGCATTTTCGGCCGGGCGTACCAAATGCGGGTATGGCGGCCATCTACGCCCGGCACAAAATTGCGCTCAACATCCACGCCAAGGTCGTCCGCGAAGGCACGAATATGCGCAGCTTCGAATGCGCAGGCTTCGGCATTCCACAAATCGTCGAATACAGACCCGGTATCGAGAGCTATTTCGAACCGAATAAGGAGATTCTGCTTTATCGGGACGGCGACGAGATGGTCGCGCAGATAAGGCGGCTCTTGCGCGATCCGGCGGGTGCCAAGGCCATGGCTGAAGCCGCGCGTCGGCGTGCGCTCGCCGAACACACCTATGAGCATCGTCTCAAGACAGCGCTTGGTCATCTGTTGAAAAGCGGCTAGGGACGAAAAGCGGCTACGGCCGCTGGCCGGTTTCCTGGCGATTTACTCGAGCCACCCGGCATGCTTTATTTTGACCGATTTTTCCCGACCGACCCGTAGCGGAGATCCCATGAAATATTTTGCCTTTGCCCCTGTCGGCCTGTTGGTCTGCTGCCTTGCCGCATCCGGCTACGCGGCCGGCCCTGGCGCTTCTGTCCCAAGCCCAACCCCCGGCTTGGCTGCCCGCTCCCCCGCCCGGCCCGCCCCGCCCTCTATCGC
>JALYJG010000187.1 GCA_030775365.1 Pseudomonadota bacterium | reverse complement strand
GTTTAATCATGGCCATTGTGATCAGTGGTGGTTGCTACCACTCGCCCTTGGCTATCACGCCTTTCTCATAATCACAGCCAGAGCCCCGCCGCTTTTGCTGCCGCCCTCACTTCCAGCCGTCTGCGTCTGGCCCGTGTTGCAAAGAACGACCTGCCGAACGGCGACCGGGAGCAGGATGAGCGTAAAGAATACGCCATGCTCAAGGGCATGAAAAATAAGGGCGTGTGGATGCTGGCAACCGGGGGCGTGAACGCACTCGACGAAAAGCAGCTGAAAGCGCCGAGCGCACTTACGACAGCTACCTGCAACGACCGCGCCGTCATGGATTTTCGGGGTTACGTTAGCCATGTTCAGGAGCAGCAAGCCAAGCGCTTAGAACACCTCACAGCGCGGGCCGAGTTGCTTGGTTTTGAAAACGAGCGGGCAGACGAGGGCAAGCGGCACTCTGCCGTCAAGGCCCGTGTCGGCACCTACGTTGTTATCACCGAGCGCGGGCATCTTTACCACCTGAACCAACGGACCACAGGCGAAAAGCCTCGCGATGTGCAGGAGTTTTTGAAGGCGCTCGACGGTCAGCCGGTCCAGAGCGTAACCGAAGCCCGCAAGGCGATGAAACAGATTCGATTGCACCGGCGAACAGCACGCCCGGAGATACAGCCACAGCCCACGGGCCGCGCTCCTTTACGCGGCAGCGCCATTGATATTGGTTTTGCCTACAGGACCAGCGATAGCGTCAAAGCGTTCGCCGCCTCGATGGCCGACAGGGGCATCAAGCTTGCCGTCGTCACAAAGGACGAAGCAGAGGAAAGCCGCAAGCAGGCCGAAGCCGCGAGAGCCGCAGGCCGTCATCCGAACGCCACCGGCTTGAAAGAAAACGAGATCGTCGCTGTTAACGAGCGCGGCCACGTCCACGGATTTACGGAGTGCATCACCGGCAGCAGCTTCGGAGACATGCAGGCGTATTTGCGAAATCTCGATAGAAGCCAGTTAACCGGCATCGCGGAAATGCGGCGGCACATGCGCGGCCGCATCGACGAAGAAAACCGGCTCCAAAAGGACCGCGACCGCACCGCCAAGTCACTGCTAGGCATCTCCAGTATTTTCGACCCCGGCGACCATCAAAACGAGTATTTGAGGAAGACGGCACTTGACCGCGCCGAGCGACCAACCATCGAGAACGAGAGAGCCGCCAATAGGCCCCGAAACACAAGGGACCGATGACGAGCTGGGGCGACAGCAACGCGCCCCGGCCAACACAAAACCGCAGCAAAGGCAGCTTTGCCGCGACGATCAAGGCGCAATTCCGGCCGCTTGTAAAAGTGCTGACTGACCGCGAGCCCGCACCGGCATCGCAGCGCCGCCAAAAAGAAGAAACACGGCGCGGTCTGATGATGGCCGCGCGGCGCTTCATGCGGCATATTTTGCGGCGGCAATTTCGCAAGCTTGCAGACGCTTTGCGCCAGCCCGTTGCGCCTTCCATTCTCGATAATCTCTATGCCGCCCGGCCCTACGACCCTGAACAGGAACGCGCCTATGCCGAGCATGTCCTGCGTGCTCAGATCGACGAATGGACCCGAGACGAAGAGCCGACGGAGGAGCACGGCGAAGCCTATCGCTACGGCAGCGCTGTGGCTTTTGACCCGCATCCATAGCCATCCTATTTCCGGCCCGATGTTGAACCAAGAGAAAGCCCCCCCGACGCATACCGCATGGTCCCAACACCGCGACCGTGGGAAATTCCGCGAATGGTACAAGCGTGGGCATGCGTGGATTGAAACAACCCCGCAGGGGCAGACGATCTTCTGCGTCTTCGAAGGCATTCCCGGCCCGCGTGGTTATGACGGTTTCATCTATGCCTTTGCGAACGGCATGGAGCCCCCGCCACCGCCGAAGGCTCAGGCGCAGCCGCCTCGCCCGGACAGGCCCGCCGCCGACGATGAGGAAGCAATTTGACTAAGCTCATGACCCCCAGACCCGAAAACCCGATGACACATACATTATGGATGCCCAGTTTCGATCAAAACGGGAACTTTCTCCGTTCATGGGAAATCGGTCGGGGCTTTACCGAAACAGACGCTAACGGCGCTGTCATGTGCCACGCTTTCAGGCACTGTAACCCGGTCGGGTATGACTGGGTTTCGCTTGGCTCCTGCCCAATGGACAAGAACCGCCCGCCCCGCCGCCCGAAATTCTAGAGGCTGCGCGTTACGACGCGGACCAAAGAAAAATAACTGGCCTCACTTCACATCCCCAAATTTGATCGACGATGTGACGACTTCCTTTTGGGTGAATTCGTAGCTCAACGAGCCGAAGCGCAGCGCCTTTTGTTTTTGCGCGTCTGTCATGGCCGCATCTTTTTCAGCCGTGGCGAAGCGGTAGGCCAGATCATGCGCAAGCGAGATCCGTTCGCCCTTTTCGCCGCCCCCGGTGAACTGGTAATGGACCGTGACCGATTGCCCCGGTTGGATATCGGTATAGCCTTGCATCGGGAAAAAATATTGAGCGTCCACATGCGGCACACCGACGCAAAGCCGGAATGTCGGCGGGCTTGTTATCGGCCCCGGACAATAGGCAACGCCGGTGACGGCTTGCACGATGTTCCAGCGGCCCCCGGCATCGTCGAAGGCCGAAGGCTCACCGTACAGCGGAATGAAGGCGTCAGCGTCTTTGCTTTCATTCGTGATCTTCATGGCGAGTGTCAAAACCCGGCCCTCGCGGCCCATTTGTATGACTTCGCCTTTCAGCTCACCTGATAGCCGGACAGTGGTTTCCGCCGTGGCCGAAGCGACGAGCGCGAGAGGCAGACAGCACGCTAGAATCTTGCCCGTTATATTCCGCAAGATGTCCCCCCCGCCGCAGCCGGTCCATACGCTCAACCTGATCGAGGCTTGGAAGCCCGAGCGCATCCATAGCGGCCTGCCGTTCACTGGATGAGCCAAGCGCGATCTTGCACAACGCCGCCTCATACCGCCTCACCATCATCACAAGCAGATTGACCGCTTCGGGCTGATCGTATGCCCTGCCGTAGGGCGCGACTTCGGACCAGTATTGTTTTACTTTCGCCGCCGCAGCAGCATTCTCCATCAACGCCCCGGTTACATTCGCCCATGCCACCAGCTCCGGGTTTAACTTCGGCAGATCGTCCAGCACATCAAGCGCCGGGAAGGCGGTTTCGTCTGCGTCCATTCGGATGATTGTACCGCTTTGAAGGCCCCGGCCAGTGTTGCGCCCCCCCCCGGCGTTCGTTATCGTTGTAAGCTTGGAGTTTGTCGTTGACAACTGACAACAGGCGGTTTACGTTGTATCCTCAATGATAGGAAGCTTCAAACATCGCGGGCTGAAACGCCTTTATGAACGCGACGACCGCAGCGGCATACGGCCTGATCTGGTGGACACGGTTCAGGAGATATTGACCGTACTTGACGACGCGGCCACCCCGCAGGACTTAAACCTTCCGGGGTATCGCCTGCACCCGCTCAAAGGCAAGTTGAAAGGCTTTTGGTCTGTGACGGCGCGGGCGAACTGGCGCATTATTTTCCGCTTTCAAGGGGCGGATGCGTTTGACGTTGAATTGATCGACTATCACTAGGTAAAAGGAGAAGCAGCCATGCCGATGAAAAATCCCGCCCACCCGGGACGGATCGTAAAAAGCGCGTGTCTTGAGCCTTCGGGCCTGTCTGTAACCGACGGGGCAAAGGTTCTCGACGTGACCCGGCAGACCCTTACGAAGATCGTCAACGGCAAGTCCGGCATCAGCCCCGAAATGGCGATCCGGCTTTCAAAGGCGTTCGGCAGCACGCCGGAAACGTGGTTGCGGATGCAGGTGTCTTACGACCTCGCACAGGCCCGCAAGGACGAAAGCAAGATCAAGGTACGCCGGCAGCACGTCCCCGCAGAATTGCACCCGCACTAAGCCCTTTCATTATTGGACTTTCATGGCCACCACCGAGCATACGATCAACGACGCCTTAGCCGCAGCGTTGCGAGAAACCCGCCGCGCTTGGTCCGCTTCAACGGTCGTTTCCTAGAGCATACGGGGATGTTGAAAGGAAGCAGCCGACGACCGACATTCTGGTTCTCGAAGCGAACGTTTCCCCCGCCGTTATAGAAACTGAAGTCCTACCGGCAGTCACGGTTGAAGTGGAGGCAATATCGCGCTTAGTTGAACAGGTCCGTACTACAGGGAGAACAATCTTGTCCTCGGTTGCGGTGGGTTTGCCGCTTCGATTGCGGAGCAAGGCAGGCGCAGCCCTCAGGACGGACTCGGCGACCGCCAACGGTCTCGCACGGGCCCTTTACACCGGCAGTACTCCCGC
>JALYJG010000186.1 GCA_030775365.1 Pseudomonadota bacterium | reverse complement strand
AACCGGCTCACTTCGGCAAGCGCCGACCCGTCAAAGCCCACCCGGGCCCCGATGGCGGCCAATTCATGCGGCGTTTGTCGCGAATGCTTTCCGCGGCCGCCACAAATATGGATCCCGAGTTCCTTGTTAAGCGGCCCAAGCCCGCGTTTGAGAGCGCCGATGACGCTTGTCGTAATGCCCGACGAGTGCCAGTCCATCCCCATAACGGCGCCAAAAGACTGGAACCAAAAAGGATGCGCCAGCCGCCGCAGGAACTCGTCACGCCCGTAATGGTGAACTATGGCCTGGCCAATAACGGCGCCCAAGCGTGTCATGCGGTCCGCGAGCCAGAGCGGCACACGGCCACCATGCAGAGGAAGATCGGCGCTGCCGGAGCGTCGCGTCATGATGATATCCAAAAAGAGGTTGTTCTTGCTTTGTTCTTACTACAAATGCGCCTCGAAAGCAACAGGACCGGCCCACCATCCCGCTTTGTCAGATCAACAGGTGAGATGGAGCGCGGGACGCACGCGTAATCGCAAAAGGGCAACGTCCCTTTCTTTACAAGGCGACGCCGCTGGGAATATGGACTTTTTATTGGATGGCGGTGGAAGCTGCGTGCGACATTTCAAAGTTTACTTGATCAGGAAAAAAATGGCGGCGCGTCCCTATTGGAGCGGTCAGATCCGCATCTCGCTTGTGTCGTTTGGCGTGACGTTGAACAACGCTCTCAGGCGCGGCAGTCAGGTGCCCCTGCACGAACTCGACCGCAGCTCAGGCAGCCGCATTCATCACCGCAATGTGACCGAAGATGGCAAGGAAGTGGAACGCGAGCAAATCGTCAAGGCCTATGAAGCCGAGAAAGACGAATATGTTATTCTGGAGCAGGACGAGATCGACGCCATCAAGCTCCCGTCCAGCGACACACTCGAACTTGTTACATTTACGGATCGGAGTTCGATCGCCCTGGCGCGTTTTGAGCGGCCCTATTTTGTGCTGCCGGACGGCAAGAACGCCGAGGAAATCTACGCTGTTATGCACGCGGCCCTTCTTAAAAGTGACAAAGCGGGGCTGGGTCAGGTCGCTATGCGGGGGCGCGAAGAGCTCTGCGCCGTTTTGGCGACGAAGAAAGGGCTTATGCTTCATACCTTACGCTATGACGCCGAGCTCAGTGATGAAGACGTCTTCCCGGACCTCGGCTCGGTCCGGCTCAAAGGCGACTATGTGACGCTCGCAAATCAGCTGATCGAGAAAAATACCCATCCGCCGCAATTCGACAAGTTCCACGACCATTATCATGAGGCGCTGCTCGAGCTTGTGCACGCCAAACAGGCGCATCGCAAACCCCGTTACACGGCGGCCAAATCGCCGGCCAAGGTCGTCAATTTCATGGATGCCTTGCGTAAAAGCCTCGGCGCGAAAGAAGCTACAAAAGAGAAAAAGACCTCGCACCGGGCTGCCCCCGCCAAAAAGCGCCGCGCGTAAATCCGAAACGGAGCATAGTTATCCTCTTTGCGCTCCGGTCGATAATCTTCAAACGTTATCCTTTTCATGGGCGGCACTTTTGACCGCGCCTCTGGTCTTGGGCACCGCAACTGGCGCAACAAGCCGGCTTTTTTGACCGCCCGCCCGCGCCAGGCGCTCTGAACGGCACAGAACCCCCTCCTAATCAATGACTTAGCCCTATGCCCCGGCACGGCAGCTATGGCACGGCAGTTGCTTGGTTAGAGCCAGGGCAGCGCTATTTCTCAAAAGCGGCCCGGCCAATTGAGGAGAGGTCTAATGCCGAAGCCCACGCCATCCTTTTTGCAAACCTACGCTAAGGCACCCGTGCTTGGTGCCGCCTTCGGCTCCCTGATCGTGCTTGGCGCAATTATACTTAGCGCGCACAGCTTTCTGGCATTCTTCAGCCTTGGCGGCCTGATGATCGTTCTTGGCGGCGTGATCGCTGTCGCCTTTATGAGCTTTCAGGTGGAAGATGTGCAGCGCGCGCTGAACGCCATCGGGCAAATGTTAAAGCGCCCCGCCATGACCGAAGATAATTTGAACCGGGATATGGTGAACATTCTTTATTGGGCCTGCCTCGTGAAGGAGAAGGGCATGCGCAATCTCGAAGCCAATATCGGCAAAAACGGTATCGCCGATCCTTTCGTCAAATACGGCTTGAATATGGTCGTCAGCCAGTATTCGCCGGAGGAGGTGCGGGCGATGATGGAGACGGCTGCCGACGCCTGTTACGAGCGCGACAGCATGCCTGTCGATGTGTTGCACGCCATGGCAAGTCACGCCCCAGCCTTTGGCATGGTTGGGACGCTTGTGGGTATGGTCGCTATGCTCTGCAGCCTTGGCGACAGCGTCTCAGGCATAGGACCAACGCTCGCAATCTCGTTTCTGTCGACGCTTTACGGTGTTATTTCGGCCCGCATGATTTATATGCCCGCGGCCTCTCGCTTGCAGCAAGAGGTGGATAATTGCCGCTTCCGCAACCATCTGATCACGGAAGGTATGGTCATGCTGGTCGGCAACAAGAACCCGATGTACATCCAAGACCGCCTCAACAGCTTCCTAAAACCGGAAGTGCATAATTATTTCGATTATTTCAACCTGAACATCCGGCGCGCGGATATGGCCGTCAAGCCGCCGGCTAAACCCGTTCTGCAGACTGTCAACGCATGAGGCAGCGCTGGCAACGAAAGAAGGCTCGGGCGACGCACGCCGATGACTGGCTGATCACTTATGCCGATATGATCACACTTTTGTTGTGCTTTTTTGCCGTGTTCCTTTCAGTTTCCGTCCCCAAAAAAGCCGTCCAGGTCGCTTTGCCACCGGTGGCAAGCCTCGGGAGAGCAAAGGCAGGCCAGGACACCGTGCCGGCCGGGGCACAATTTCGTGACTCTCTAAACCATGATGAGTTAGGCGATGAGATCGAGACCCTGACGGCCAAAGCTCGCGAGGCCAAAGCGGATGCTCACGACGAGGCTGAAGCCGCGAACCTCTCCCGACAGGCCACCGAAGCCAGCGATCCTTTGATCCTCTCGCCCGCTCCGCGTGCAAATGGGGATCCAAGCACTGCTGGGAATCCAGTTCCCAGCGATATAGCCAATCTAGACTCCAGTGCGGCGATTAGCCCGGCATCAAGCCTTTCGACAAGTGCCGCAACAGGCGCCGCACCCACAGCACCCACAGCATCCGTTGAGGCCCCTCTGCAATCGAGCCCGAATATGACGACCGCCCCGGCACGCGCCCTGGATCAGCCAGCCGCCACCCTGCCCCAGATCGTTGAGCGCCTCAAAAGCCAGGGAACAGCCGAGATCGAGCAGAAGGGCGATCGGATTACGACGATGGAAATGAGTAGTGGAGCCTTTTTTGGGGTCGGCTCCGCAGCACTGAGCGATTCAGGTAAGGCCATATTGGCGGCGGTGGCCGTCAATCTCAAGGCTGACCAGTTCAAGGACTATCAGGTGACTGTCGAGGGCCACACGGACGATTCGCCGATTAAAACGCTGCAGTTCCTCTCGAACTGGGAATTATCTACCGCGCGCGCCTCGGCCGTCGTGCATTTCTTCCTTCAGCAAGGCGTGCCGGCGCAGAAGCTTCGGGCGGCGGGATATGCCGACACATTTCCGATCGCTCCAAACCGCGACGCGAACGGCAATGCTCTTCCGGCCAATCAGGCAAAAAATCGGCGGGTTGTCATCAAGCTCGAAAAAATCGAGCGCATTGAGCCTTAGCCAATCCTCGAGAATTGACGCGCTGGCGATTATCCCTGCCGTCAATCGCATGAAAAATCATCGAGAATTGACGCGCCTTTGCGAATGCCTCACGTCCTTTTTACGCAAAAGTTACACGCCATTTTCGAAGGTCTCATTGGTTCCTTACGGCCAAACGAATATCAGTAGCGTGTAGTGAATTTCATCTCGCAACCAACGAAAGGATAAAGCCATGGCTACCGTTGCCGGCGTTTTTGATAACGCCCTTGAGGCCAATCAGGCCATTACTGAACTTCTCGAAACCGGCATTGCACGGGACAATATCAGCCTGCTGATGTCCGACAAAACGCGCACAAAGTTTTTCCCGGCATCGGACGACGCGAATGATCGCCTGGTCAAGGACGCCGCCGCAGGCTCGGCCGCTGGTGGTGCTTTCGGTGCTTTGCTTGCCGGTCTGACAGCCGTGGGCAGCGTAGCTATCCCTGGCGCTGGCCTTCTCGTTGTCGGACCCTTGATGGCCGTCCTGGCCGGCGCCGGAACGGGTGCTATTGCCGGCGGTTTGATCGGGGCGTTTACCGCGGCCGGTCTCTCGCAAGCGGATTCGGACAAGTATGGCGCTGCCATCAAGGCGGGCAAAGCAGTGGTCCTCGTCCATGATATCGATAAAGAAG
>JALYJG010000185.1 GCA_030775365.1 Pseudomonadota bacterium | reverse complement strand
GTCCGGCGACGGTTAATTAGACGGCCGGCGGCGCCGCGATCAACCAGATCCCGTATTTGACATAATATATCTTATGCGACTATCCACAAGCCGTAAACAAGGCACCCGGACTGACGACTGAACCTCCCCCGACACGTCAGTGACCCGCCCCTCCATGTCTCTCCCTCCTATAAATCGGGGCGCCCGAGCCGGTAAGCGGATGGACCTCGCCCAACAAACATCCTGACGCCGCTGAAACCACGCCAGCATCCTTGAACGGCACCAGTGAGTGATCAACCTTGCAAGCCGACCGGAAGCCCCCTATTTCAAATGCTTGGAGCGGAGATCCCATATGACGGCAGAACTGGACAGACTTGTTGAGATCATGGCCCGGTTGCGTGATCCGGTGAGAGGCTGTCCATGGGATCTCGAGCAGACGTTTAAAACGATCGCGCCCTACACGCTCGAAGAAACCTATGAAGTCGTAGAAGCCATCGAGAACGACGACGTCAAGGCCATGGCGGGCGAGCTTGGTGACCTCCTTTTTCAAATCGTATTTCATGCGCAAATCGGTCGCGAGGCCGGGCTTTTTGATCTCGACAGTATTGCCAAGGGCGTCGCCGACAAAATGGTCGAGCGCCACCCCCACGTTTTTGCAGAGCGCCAGGCAAAAAACGCGGAGGATGTTCTGACCAACTGGGAAAGCGACAAAGCGGCCCGCCGCGAGGCGGAGGCCGCTGCAGCGAACCGCTCCGTCAGCGCACTCGATGATGTCAGTACCGCCCTGCCGGCGACGACGCGTGCGGTAAAGCTGCAGAAGAGGGCGGCTCGCGTCGGGTTCGACTGGGCAGAGGCGGGTGAGGTCCTGGCTAAAATTAAGGAAGAGATTAACGAGCTCGAACAGGAAATCGCTGGTGGGAGCGGGGATGCGATGGAAGACGAAATGGGCGACATGTTTTTTGCCATTGTGAACCTGGCACGTAAATTAGAGATCGATCCGGAGACCGCGCTTCGCCGTACCAACCGAAAATTCGAGAAGCGGTTCCGGGCCGTAGAGAGTGACGTTCTTGGTATGGGCAAACGCATGGAGGACACGCCGCTTCAAGACATGGAAGCGCTTTGGATCAAAGCGAAGAACGACGAGAAAAAAAGTGTGAGCGGACAATCCTAGGGACGGATCGTCGGAGCGCCCCTACCGTTTGCGCAGCTATGCTGCGGCACCGTAGGTTGTTCGCCGCTCGCCGGCATAGGCGAGGCCTCAGCGGCGTTCGCACGTGGCTGCGGAGCGTCAAAGTAATCCTCCGGCAAGTAGATACCAACCGACGCGGCCGCAGCGCGATCGAAACCTTCGAGAATCTCTTTCAATCGTAACTTCATTATTGACCTCACTCAATTTAATCCAATTTTGCCAATCCGAACAAAATACGAAAAAGCACGCCCCTATACAAGGCGAAACCTGAAGTTCTGGCTTATCTCGTTTTCTTCTTATCTTCATAAGGGTTAGCACTCTTCTTGAGTTGCCACCGGATCGGCACGCCCTGCAAGTTGAAGATTTTCCTCAGGCCATTCGTCAGAAACCGTTGATAGCTTTCCGGCAGATCTATCGGCTTGTTAACCCATAATGAAAAAGTTGGGGGCCGGCTTTTTACCTGCGTCATGTACCGCAACTTAATTCGCCGCCCGGACGTGATGGGCGGCGGATTGTCGGCTTCCATATCCGCCAACCAGCGGTTAAGCTTACCTGTGGAAATGCGCGTGTTCCAGATCTCATAAGTGCGCAAGACCGCCTTCATCAATCCATCAAGCCCGTCCCCTCTTAGGGCAGATATGGAAACCAGCGGAACGCCGGCCACCTGTGCCAAGGAAACTTCGGCTTTGTCGCGCACGATTTTAGCGACAAGTTTCTTGTCTTTTACCGCGTCCCACTTGTTGACCGCGATCACGAGCGCCCTGCCCTCCTCCACCACATGCTGCGCTATGGTCAGGTCTTGCTTGTCAAAGGGATGTTCCGCGTCGATGACTAAGATAACGACATGGGCGAGCCGGATGGCTCGCAATGTTTCAAAGGTACTGATTTTCTCGAGGTTGCCCGTAATCTTGGCGCGACGTCGTAGCCCTGCGGTATCGACGAGGCGCATCGGCTTGTCATTGAACGTCCAGGCAATTTGCACCGCATCGCGCGTCAAGCCCGGCTCGGGCCCGGTCAGCATTCGCTCCTCGCCGATCAGGCGATTGACCAGGGTCGATTTGCCGGCGTTGGGCCGTCCGACGATAGCGACATGCAGCTGCTTCGGATCTTCCATCTCTTCCGGCATGTCATCATCCGGAAGCACCTGACCACTTTTGCGAACTTTTTCTTTTTTCTCGCTTTGGCGCCGCTCGACAAAACGCCGCTTGCGCGTGGACATGGGCTCGATGTCCTCGCGCGCGTCCTCGCCCCAGTGTCCGATCAGCGCTTCGTGTAAATCCATCATGCCCTCGGCATGAACCGCCGAGAGAGGTATCGCATCCCCGAAGCCCAGGGCATTCATCTCTCCTAATGTGCTCGGCAGATAGGTCCCCTCGCACTTGTTGGCGACAAGGACGATCGGTTTGCCTGTTTTGCGAAGCTCACGCGCGATGGCCTTATCTTGGGGGTCAGGCCCTGGCGGCCATCGACAACGAAGAGGACCAGATGGGTCTGCTCCAGCGCCTGCTTCGTCTGCGCGGCCGTTCGCGCCGAAAGGCTCCCTTTAATGCGGACGTCTTCAAGGCCGGCGGTGTCAAGGACCCGAAACGAAAGGTCAAATAAATGCCCCTCCCCCTCGCGCCAGTCCCGCGTGACGCCCGGCTCGTCGCTAACAAGAGCCATTGCCTTGCCAACCAACCGATTGAATAGCGTCGATTTGCCGACGTTGGGCCGTCCGGCGATGGCAATCGTGAATGGCATGTTACTCGTATTCCTTCAGCGCGTGCGCTCAAGAACTCAGTCGGGGACTGTTGGGCGACGCCCTAGCGAAGGGCGACGAGTTCTCCATTATCCGTTACGACATACACGGTCTTGTCCGCGATAATGGGCGGAATGTACGACGGATCGCCGAGTTCCGCCACATCCGCCTGCGCCCCCGTGTCACCTGAAAAACTCTCGAGTTTACCAAGGGAATTGGTTAACCAAAGCTTGTTGCCGGCCAGGGAGGGCCCCGCCCAGGACACATGATCCGAATCCGCGTCGCTCGGATCCTCAAGTGTCTGCAGTTCATGCACCCAGACGACGCGTCCGCTCTCGCGGGCGAGCGCCACAAGTTGCTCTTCATTGTTCAGCACGAAGACAAAATCCCCGGCCACGACGGGTGTGTTGATGCCGCCAATATCGGCCTCCCAGTCGCGATCGCCGGTCCTGTGATCGATCGCAGCCGTGCGCCCATTGTGACTGACGGCGAAGACCTGGCCATGCGCAATGACCGGCAGGCCTCGTATGTCCGATATGGCGGGCAGTGCCCCGCCCTGCGCCGTGGAGCTTAAGGCATAATTCCAGGAAATTCGGCCATTTTCCGCGCGCAGATTGTAAACCTCGCCAGAACTATAAGCCACGATCACGCTGTCACCCTGGACGGCGGGGTTGGAGGCGCCCATGAGCGTAGCGCTCTCGGCGATACCGTTGTGATGCCAAAGCACGTCGCCTGTGCGTGTATCGAGCGCGGACAGTTCGTTATCGATACTCACCACATAGACGCGACCGTTGGCAATGGTCGGTGCCGCGCGGATGGGCTTCATAAACGGATGGCGCCATTTCACTTTTCCGTCGCCCGCACTCAAAGCGAGCACCTCGCCAAACCCGGTCGTGGCATACAGCATATCCCCGTCTATGCCCACGCCACCGCCGATTGTGTCCTCGTCATGATCTTTTGGCGCGGTGTCAGCGCTCCAGATCTTCTCGCCCTTTTTTGTGTCGAATGCTTTCACGATACCGCGCGAGTCCATTGTGTAGACGCGACCGTGACTGACGACCGGCCGCGCCAAAAGCTTGAAGTCCGAACTTGAGCCGTCGCCTATATCCGCGCGCCACGCCTCTTTCGGATGCTCAGCCACTATGGCATTGGGCAAATGATGGGCGGTATCGTAGCCGGCCTGCGGCCAAGCCGCATTATCAACCATCTCGGACAGCTGCAGCTTTGCGTCCTTCAACTCCTTGTCGGGCTCAATTGTTTTGACCTTCTCTAGAATTGCGATACGGGTCCCCTTGATGGTGCTGCCCTTGACGGCGCCGGTGTTACCGCAGGCCGCAAGCCAAAGACAAGCCGCCACGGACAGGAACGTGCTGCAGTTCTTTACAAGCCCTGATTGGCCCAGCATGGCTTTTACTCGTTCATGAAGTGCAGCATGTCGGCCGCCCGGCCGCTTATGCTCTGCGGTGCATCCT
>JALYJG010000184.1 GCA_030775365.1 Pseudomonadota bacterium | reverse complement strand
GTCTTATAGATGACGCCGATCTTATATTGATCGGCGAGAGCCTTGATCTCGCCGCTCATCTCTTGCGCGTGAGCGCGGGATTCGAGCGTATTGGGGCCGATCATAAAAGTCAGCGGCAAGTCGTTGCCGATCGTCAGACGGCCGCCTTTGGGCAAGACGATATCGATGTGCTTATTCATGTGTGTGCGTTTCCACTGGGATTCGCGTTTCCACTTGGGTCCGCCTTTATGTTGGCCGTTGTGTGTCCATCGGCATTTTCAGCGGCCTCTTCGCGTTTTTTCTTCCGATAATAAACCACCCAGCCACAAGGCAGGCTCAGAAAATAGAAGATGCCGATGCCGCCGATCGTGAGCCAGGGATAGGTAATGATGCCGGCTATCAGGGCTACGACCGTCAGGATTACCGGGACCGCCATCGCATGCGTCACGCGTATACCTTTCAGAGACAGGGTCGGCAGTCGGCTGACCATGAGCCCGCCCAGCAGCATGACCCAAAAGGCGACCGCCACCGGCGGCGGTTGCAGGACGTCGCCGAATTGGAGTACGAGCACGAGCGGCAGAATACAGAGCCCGGCGCCCCCAGGTGCGGCCATGCCGACGAAATAGTTTTTACGCAGCGGCGTCGTCGGGTCTTCGAGCATGATATTGAAGCGCGCCAGGCGCAGCGCTATGCAAACGACATAAATCAGCACGGCAATCCAGCCGATGCCGCCGGCGTCCCTGAGTGTCCATTCGTACATAATGAAGGCCGGCGAGACTCCGAGGCTGATGGCGTCGGCGAGGCTGTCCAGCTCGGCGCCGAACTTGCTCGTTAGATTGAGCAGCCGCGCCACGCGACCATCGAGCAAATCAAAAATGCCGGCCGCAAAGATCGCCAGGGCCGCCTCCTGCCAATGCTCATTCAAAGCATAACGAACGCCAGTAAGGCCCGAGCAGAGCGCCATCAGGGTGAGCATGTTGGGAAGAAGCCGCGTCAACGGCAGATCCTTGATCACGCGGCGGGGTGCGAGGTGCATGTTCTTTTACTCGCGCTGCTTGCCGACCCGGACGGGCTCACTGGACGCGCAGTCGGCCAGGACCGTCTCGCCCCCGATCATATACTGGCCCACGGCGACGAACGGCGCTACGCCGTGCGGCAGATAAACATCGACCCGGCTGCCGAAACGGATGATGCCGTAACGCTGACCGGCGCGGAAGCTTTCGCCCTCGTTTGCCGTGCAGACGATTCGGCGAGCGACGAGCCCTGCGATTTGCACGACGCCGAGCAGTTCCTTGGCATGCGGACCGTCGCCCGAGAGTTCAATCGCGAGCGCCATCCGCTCGTTATCGGTACTTGCTTTGTCGAGAGCGGCGTTGAGAAAGGCGCCGGCCCTGTAGTGACGCGTCTTAATGACGCCGTCGGCAGGTACGCGGTTGACGTGCACATCGAAAACATTGAGAAAAATACTGATGCGCGTGCGCGGGCTGGTACCAAGGCCCAGCTCTTCATCTGGCTCGACGTCCCGGATCGCTACGACCTTGCCGTCAGCCGGGCTAATGATCAGTCCGGGCTTGATGGGGGTAACGCGGGGCGGATCACGAAAGAAATAAACGCACCAAATGACGAGCGCGACACCGAGAAAGAAAAAAGGGCAGCCCAAAAGGCCGAGCAGGGCCGCAATGACGACAGCCCCCGCCATGAAAGGATAGCCTTCAGGGTGGAAATCGAGATCGAGACCGGCGAGTTTCATGCTGTCCATTCCATTCGGCTTTTCGGGGGGTTAGCGCGCCGGGAACCGACGCACCCGACGGAAGCGCCATGTTAAAGATCACGCGCAAGATTGCAACCGGACGATTTCGGCACCGCCCCTCGCGGCCAAAGGCCGGCAAAACCATCAGAATGTATTAACTAATTTCTGGTTGGATCAAACCTGTTAAGTGTGCCAAATACCTCATCGAAATTGAACGGAATCTTGCATTGGCCATCTCATCAGTTTGCGTCTATTGCGGCTCGTCGAACGACGCCGGGCCCCAATTCAAACAATTAGCTCGCGATGTCGGCGCGGCCCTTGCAAAGCAGGGCATGAGAATCGTCTATGGCGGGGGCCATGTCGGCCTCATGGGGATCGTGGCTGACACGGCGCTGCAGAATGGCGCCGAGGTCATCGGCATCATTCCCGAACATATCCGCGCGCAGGAGGTGCAGCATCACGGGCTAACCGAGCTGCATGTCGTGCCAGATATGCATACCCGCAAGCGCATGATGGTCGAACGCGCCGACGCCTTTTTAATACTGCCCGGTGGCCTCGGTACCCTGGATGAGACCTGTGAGATCCTGACCTGGAAAAAGTTGAGTCTCCACAATAAGCCCGTCGTGATTTTCAATACCAACGGCTATTGGGACCCCTTCATCGCTATGGTGGACAGAGCCCTTCAGGAGGGCTTTGAAAAAGCGAGCACGCTTGCCTCCTTCAAGGTCGTCGAAACGCTGGACGATATGTTTAGCGCTCTCAGTCATCTGGACGCACCGCAAATGGGCCCTGTGACTGGCCGCATGTAGCGAGCCGCTGCGAACCGCTAAGAACCACCGGTGCCGGTTTACGGCTTTAGTCGCGCGGCAATTGCTTTGTAATCCTCGAGATTGTCGAGCGGCCCGAGCGCCGTAACGATGGGGCGACGCGAGAACAATCGTCGCGCCAAATTCTGGACATCCGTCTCATTAATCGCCATGAGCTCCTTCAGCGTTTCCTCGGGCGGAATGACGCGGTCGAATGTCAATAGATGATGGCCGAGATTGTCCGCGCGGCGCATGACGCTTTCCTGCCCCATGAGCATATCCGCCCGGCTCTGTGCTTTGGCCCGGTCCAACTCTTCGGTGCTGACATTGTGTGTGACGTCAAGCAGTTCATTGCAGGTGACGGGTATCAACTCGCCAACGCGCGCCGGGTCTGTGCCGGCATAAATTTGAAAAAGACCGGTGTCGAGAAAGGCGTTGTGGCTCGAGCTAATCGTGTAGACGAGGCCGCGCTTTTCCCGGATTTTATAAAACAGACGCGATGATGCGCTGCCGCCCAAAAGGATCGATAACAACTGGGCGCCGTGGATGTCGCGGCTGTAGAGGCTTGGGCCCGGAAACGCCAGAATGAGATGAAGCTGCTCGATTTCTTTAGCCGCACGCTTCATGCCGCTGTGCAAGCGGGCCTTCTCGTGCCGCGGCTTTTTACCGGGTGGAAGCTTGCCGAAATGCTTCTGCGCCAGAGCCACGAACTCGTCATGCTCGATTTTGCCCGCCGCCACGAGAACCATGTTGCCGGCGTGATAGTAGTTGCGGACGTAGTGGGTGACGGCCTCGCGCGGCAGTTTGGCGATCGTCTTTGCCGAGCCGAGTATGGGCCGTCCGATCTTTTGCTTGGGAAAAGCCAGCGCATACATCAAGTCAAATGTATGCTCCTCGGGCGAATCCAGATCCCGCCCGATCTCCTGGATAACGACCTGCTTTTCGCGCGCGAGCTCCTTGGCGCTGAAGAGCGAACGCTGCAACATGTCGCCGATGATGTCGATGGCAAGGCCTGTATCCTCGGGCAAAACCCGGGCGTAAAAAGCCGTCTCTTCGCGCGTCGTGTGCGCGTTCATGGCGCCGCCGTTCTTCTCGATAGCGGCCGACATGGCGAAGGCCGAGCGTTTTTTTGTGCCCTTAAACAGCATGTGCTCAACGAGATGGGCGACGCCGTTGGCGGCCTGCGGCTCGTGCCGGGTGCCAACGCCGACCCAGGCGCCGGCCACGACACTTTCGGCCTCGCGCATCGTGTCGGTGGCTACGCGCAGGCCATTGCTAAGGGTGGAAATGCGTACGGTCATGATACGGCTCGCTCTGAAATGAATTTCTGGATAACGCTAATATCGGCCGGCAGTTTCACGATCCGCTCGGGCTTTCGTAGAAGATCCTCGACCAAGGGTGGCAGGGGCGGAGCGATGCCGATGGCACGCCGGATGGTTTCTGGAAATTTCGCCGGATGCGCGCAGGCGAGCATCACGACAGGATTGGGCAACTCCCGGGCCAGCTGCCGAGCGGCGGCCACGCCGACAGCCGAATGAGGGTCCAGGACGTAACCGCTTTCACGGTAAACATCCGCGATGGTTTTGAGCGTAAGGGCATCGTCAACGCGCGCAGCCGAAAAGATCTGCCGGGCCTGTGCCAACTGCACGGGCGCAACTGCAAAACCGCCGCTCCCCTTCATTTGCTCCATGTAACGTACAAGCTCGCATCCGTCCTGCCCACAAAGATCGAACAGCAACCGCTCGAAATTACTGCTGATCTGGATATCCATGCTAGGGCTGAAGGTCGAGTGCACGCTTTCGGCCTTCATGGTGCCCGATGTAAAAAAGCGCGTCAGAATATCGTTGCGATTGCTAGCGACCGCCAGTTTTGAGATCGAGAGACCACATTTCGCCGCCGCAT
>JALYJG010000183.1:764-4445 GCA_030775365.1 Pseudomonadota bacterium | reverse complement strand
TCCCCGGGCTCCTCAAAATCGACCATCGTGACGAGATAAGTGGCGCTGAGAGGTTCCGGCAATCCGGGCGGCGGTGCCGTTGCCGCCTTGAGCCAGGCCAGGGTCGAAGCCAGCAGCGTGCCACCAATGCAATAACCTACGAGGTTAATGGTGTCCTCCTGCGTAGCAAGACGCACCTGCTGCATGGCGGTCAGAGCACCCTCGGTCAGGTAATCTTCAAAATTTGTCGCCGCAAAACGCCCGTCCGGATTGACCCAGGAGATGCAAAATACCGTGTGGCCCTGGGTGACGAGATAGCGGATGAAGGAGTTCTTCTCGCGAAGATCGAGGATATAGAACTTGTTGATCCACGGCGGAACGATCAAGAGCGGCGTCTTGTGGACGGAGGGCGTTTGTGGCTCGTACTGGATCAATTCCATGAGATCATTGCGATAAATGACCTGGCCCTTCGTTGTGGCCAGGTTCTCCCCGACCCGAAAGGCCTTGTCGTCACTCATGCTGATGAGCAGTTTGCCGTGGCCCCGGTCGAGATCCTGCAGCAGGTTCTCAAGACCTTTGATGAGGTTTTCGCCCCCTGTCTCGAACGTTGTGCGCAGCACTTCCGGATTAGTGAGCCAGAAATTGGTCGGCGACATGGCGTCGAGCATCTGGTCGACGTAGAAGTCGATTTTGTGGGCAAGCTTCGGCTCGAGCTGCTCGGCCTCTTTTCGGACGAGGCTGTGAGCCCATTGGGACGTCAGCAGATAGGATTGCTTAATGAAATCGAAGAGCCAAACGTTTTGCCAGTCCTTATCCTGAAATCTCCTGTCGAGCGGCGACGGGGCCACTACTGGTTCAGCCGGCTGTCCCGTCATTCTTGCGAAAGCCCGCTGCCATATCTTCGCGTAGCCTTGCCACAGGGCTATCTGCGAATCCGTAAAGCGCTCCGGATCTTGAACGAGCCGGTTCATGAGTTGCGAAAGAGCGCCGAAAATATGACCGGGGTCAAAAGCCGGCAATTCCGGGCTCTGGCTTCTCTGTTGTTCGACGAAGCTTTGGATAAGCCTTTGGCTGCGGTCACCGATGCGGTACAAAATCCGCGACCACTCGGCCGGATCATAAAATTTGTTGGCGGGCGCGTCTCTGGGTTGAGCTTCCTTGATCGACCCGGCCGGAGCGGCGGAATTTGGAGCAGGGCTTTCGCTCCGCGACGCCTCACTTTCGGATGCTCCGTTTTCGGCAGGTGAGCTTGCGGGGGTCGCATTGCCCGGCGCCTCGCTGTCCCTCGTGGTGCTGGCCGTTTGGAGCGGTCGAGCGGTCGGGGTTTGTCCGGTATCAATTGTGATTTCGCTCGCCAGGACAGAGGCTTCGGGCGCTAAAGCTTGCGCAACCGCCGCCGCAGTGGCCGGTCGGTCTTTTTGGGGCTGAGCCAGTCTTTGTTCCATGGCCACGCGCAAGGCCGCGATCGCGTCGAGCGATTTGCCGAGCTTTTTGCCCGGTCTTGGATTTTGATTGTCGTCTGCTATGTTCATGGCGGGACCGAACGGGTGAAGCTGCGAGTTATAGCATGAGATCATTACGTATGAAGATAATACTGGGCACATTAACTCTGTCGACCTTAACGGGCTGCGGCCAGGCCGGGCTGCCCTATGTCTTTAGCGGTAATGAAGTGCCGCCATCTGTCGTGAACGAGCCGCGTGATGTCGAGCGCCCGGCGCCGGGAGCCACAGAGAACGCGACATGGATGCGTCTTGGGGACGTTCCGGCGATGCCGAAGGATTTTACGGCGGCGCCCCTGATCGCTCAATCAAAGCTGCAAATGATCAACGACCGCGCTCAGGCCGAACAGCTGAAGGAGGCGGTCGACAATCCTCCGCCCGCGGCGCCCGCTTGGTCACAATAGACTGGGGCACCAAGAATGTTGAACGTAGGAATTGCAGGATTGGGAACGGTGGGCGCCGGCGTTGTTCGCCTCTTGCGAGCGAATGCCGATCTTATTGCCGCCCGCGCCGGAGTTCCTATCAAGATCCGGGCGGTCAGCGCCCGGCTAAAGTCGAAAAAGCGCGACTGTGACCTCAGCGGGATCGAATGGCATGAGGATCCGCGTGCCTTGGCAGCGCAGCCGGGCCTCGACACGGTTGTTGAACTGATCGGTGGCGCTGAGGGTATGGCGCATGAGCTTGCTTCGGCCACGCTTCAGGGCAGCAAGCACTTCGTGACGGCCAACAAGGCACTGATTGCAGCCCACGGTCTGACCTTGTCACGGCTGGCAGCAACGATGGGTCGCCAGCTAGCCTTCGAGGCGGCCGTCGCGGGTGGGATTCCGGTTATCAAAACCATCCGCGAAGCGCTGGCCGGAAATCGTATGTCGCATGTGCGCGGTATCTTGAACGGAACCTGCAATTATATCCTGTCGCGCATGACCGAAGCGCAACTGGGCTTCGCGGAAGCTTTGCGGGAAGCGCAGGAGATGGGTTATGCCGAGGCTGATCCTTCGGCCGATATCGATGGCCACGATGCGGCCAACAAGCTGGCCATCCTAGCCGCCTTGGCTTTTGGCACCGCGCCCGACCTTGCCTCGGTGGAGGTGGAAGGCATTCGTCATATCACACCTCTCGATTTGAGATTCGCTGATGATTTGGATTGCCGCATCAAGTTGCTCGGCGTAGCCCGGCTTGACGCGGACGGTCTTGAACAGCGCGTGGGCCCCTCGCTGATCGCCAAGCGATCCCCGCTTGCCGCGGTAAACGGGGCCTTGAACGCCGTTTTGCTCCGCGGTGATTTTGTCGGCGACTTGATGCTGGAGGGGCAGGGGGCGGGTGCGGAACCCACGGCAAGTGCTGTTGTCGCTGACCTCGTAGGTATCGCCCGCGGTCATAGAGTTCCGGCGTTTTCGGTATCGCCCGAATACCTGACTAAGAGCGTTTCGGGGGTAGCTTCGAAAGTCCCGCATAAGGGACGTTACTACATGCGGTTGCAGGTTATGGACAAACCCGGCGTGGTGGCGGATATATCTGCCATTCTGCGCGATGAAGCCATTTCGATTGAATCGCTCCTGCAGCGCGGTAAATCGGAAACGGAATCTGTGCCCGTCGTTATTACCACGCACGAGTCCAGCTCCGTTTCGATGCGGCAGGCGTCGGAGAAAATTGGTCGTTTATCAACAATCGTAGAGAAACCTTGTGTTTTACAAATCGAAGACTGAGGAGACAGAAAGATGCGTATCGAAGATGCCTATATGGACCGAAATCTTGCGCTCGAATTGGCGCGCGTTAGCGAAGCGGCTGCGCTCTCGGCTTCGCTGCTGGTGGGACGCGGCGACGAAAAGCAGGCCGATCAAGTTGCTGTCGATGCCATGCGGCGGGCGCTTAACGCCCTCGATATCGAAGGCACCGTCGTCATTGGCGAAGGAGAACGCGACGAAGCTCCGATGCTCTATATCGGGGAAAAAGTCGGGACCGGCAAAGGACCGAAGGTTGACATCGCGCTTGATCCTCTCGAAGGCACGACAATCACTGCTGTCGGGGGTGCCAACGCGCTGGCCGTCATAGCTCTGGCCGAAGCTGGCGGTTTTCTGCACGCGCCGGACGTGTATATGGAAAAGATCGCTGTCGGCGGAGGGTTGCCCGACCAGCTGATCGACCTCGACACACCCATTGCCGAGACCTTAAAAAATCTGGCAAAGGCAAAAAAGGCGGAGTT
>JALYJG010000183.1:0-754 GCA_030775365.1 Pseudomonadota bacterium | reverse complement strand
TTATCGGATCTGCAGGTGTGCATTCTCGATCGGCCACGCCACGCTGAACTGATCGCCAAGGTTCGCGAAACCGGTGCGCGCATCATGTTGATCGGAGATGGCGACGTTTCCGGTGTCATCGCCACATCTCAGCCCGATAGCGGTATCGATTTATACGTCGGCTCCGGCGGAGCGCCAGAGGGCGTATTGGCGGCCGCGGCGCTGCAATGCATCGGCGGGCAAATCCAGGGACGACTGGTCTTCCGTAATGACGACGAGAAAAGCCGTGCCGCGCGGGCCGGGATCAAGGACCTAAACCGCAAATACGGCATCAATGATCTCGCCCATGGCGATGTTATGTTCGCGGCCACAGGTGTGACGAACGGTGCCATGCTCAAAGGTGTGCGGCGTTTTGCTGGCGGTGCGATTACCCATTCGGTTGTCATGCGATCCAAGAGCGGCACGGTGCGCATGATCGAGGCGCACCACAATTTCCGGCGCAAGCCGATTCCGAAGATCTGATTAGGCCTGTCCCGAGGGCCGTAGGGCACGCTTCGTAAGGCGTGCAGCCATTCAAGGCGAATGAGCAAAGAAAATCCCGGCGCAGGTTGATCCTGCGCCGGGACTCTCAGGTTAAACGGCTTTTTCTTTTACTGAACCTTCGTGAAGGTCGTGTATGCCGTGGCAGCGTTCGTCATGCCGAAGGTGTTGATAAGGGCGGTTGCCAAGCTCGGCAGGGCGATAAGGCCTGCGCCGACGCTCAGACGACCAACGC
>JALYJG010000182.1 GCA_030775365.1 Pseudomonadota bacterium | reverse complement strand
GTGTGAATATCTCGAATTCAGCATATATCGAATCCCTATAGGTAAATTGAAGAATTTTTTTGGATTTGAACGGTTATTTACCGGATCAGTTCAGGCAAGTTTTTTTAGTGAAGACCACAAGTAGGAAGAAATATTCGTAAGATTTGCTGGTGGGTACGAGGTTTGCGCTTGTACCCACCAGTTATTTAAAATTCACCCCTTCCAGAATCGAAAATTCTCACTGGTTTATGTTTGTACTTTCACGAATCCGATATAAATTTTTCGGTATTTTATTGTACTTGGCGCGACATATGAGCGAACACAAATTTCGTCCAATTTGCCTGACGCGGTCTACAGAGCCTCAAGCTCCTGTTCCGGGATTGCCGCGTCCAATTGGCGAAACTCGTCGCCGGCGACAGTTCACTGCGGTCATTCCGGCCCGAGAAACGAAAAGGTCGACGGTCATTTAGGGCTTGCTGCGATCCGCTACGTGAAGAGTTTTCTTACGACACGCCAAGCAAAGCCGAATATTGTGGAAGTGGGCTGCGGCGACGGGCAGTTGGGCGTAAAACTGGCGGAAGCGGGCGCCTTTGTCGTCGCCTGCGACCAAGTCGATAATCTTAGCCAGGCGGCCAAAGAAATGTGCGCGGCGGGCCACATGGTCGCAACGATTAAGCCAATGCAGCGATTGACGTGGGACGAGTTGCCCAATCCGGTTCATGGTTTTGTGGGGCAGCGCTCACTTCATTGGCTGCGTCACAAGGAAGCGGCCCACATTCTTTCGAAAATCGCCGACCGCATGCCGGATGGACCCCCCTCTTTATCTCGCTCGCCGGTCTCGATTCTCCCCTCGCGAAGGAATATCCCTTCGATAAAAACACACCCGTGACGAAGAGATATGCGAAGTCTCATACCCTGGATGGCTCGTTTGGACATGAGTGCACGCTTTACACGGGCGCCGAAGCCGCTAATTTGGTTGAAAATCGCGGGTTTTCCGTAAGGACGATCCGGCAGACGGAATGGGGACTTTGGAATATTGAGGCGGTACGACGACATGCTATAAGTGTCGCACACTGCAATCTTTAGGTTGAAGCTTTCGACAACACAGGCAAAGGAGAAGTCATGAGCTCACAACGCGGGATGACAATCAAAGTGGCGATCAAGCACGCCCAAACACACGGGGCGGATGCCGTTGTTTCTTCGGCTCAGGATAAGCTTCATGTCGTCGGCCCGGCGGGGTGGGAGATTTTGTCTTTGGAAAGTGGACTGCGCCCGCTGCGCCGCGCTTACGTGCGCCAGGCTGTCAACTTGGTAGCCTTAAAACACCATTAACTCTCCTGGCCCGTACCGCGTAAGCGCAAGTCCCTGTTCAATAAGGGGCCTCTGTGCTGGGTGCTCTTAAACCGCTCTTAAGCGTCATGCGGTATACTCAAAAGAGCTAAGTGGCAGCCAAGGAGGAACTGATGGCCGTTCATTCCATTTCCGCGAACGCACCCCCGCCACCGGCGGTGCCTCACGACAATAAGCCTGCCGCGGCGCCAAAAATCTCTGCGCCACCGCCCGCACCTCCGCCAAGTAATCACAAAATCGATATCAAGGCCTGACGGGACCTGGGTGCTTCAGGACGGCTCTAAGTCGTGATCGGTTGCCACATGTTGTTGCGGTAGTAGATCTGCTAGCCTGTCCCCATGGACGTCTCCGATACCCTCTGGTTCCGTTTGCTGGCCGGCCTTCTCGTCGGGCTGGCTCTCGGCAGCTTTACGACGATGCTCAGCTATCGCCTCCCGCGCCGGCTGTCCATCATTCAGCCGCGCTCGCACTGTCCCCGCTGTAACACTTCCCTCAAATCGCGGGATCTTGTGCCTGTCTGGTCCTGGTTGGTCGAGAAGGGCCGGTGTCGCCATTGCGGTAAACCAATCAGTCCCCGGTACCTGCTGACCGAGCTTGCGACTGCGGCGGCCTGTATCATCGCCTTTGTGACGCTGGGATTTCAGCTGGCGCTCATTGCGGCGCTGGTTGCTATCGTCGCCTTCATGACCTTGGCCACGATCAATAACTCCGAGGAGTGACGGCGTTTAAAAATGGGGCGACCGACGGGGCTCGAACCCGCGACCACTCGGACCACAACCGAGGGCTCTACCAACTGAGCTACGGCCGCCACAGCCATGCTTTTCACGACAATAAAAAACACCCGGTCCCTTATATCTTCGGGCAACCGAGTGTATTTCACGCTGGCGGGCAAGAATCAATAGAGTTGCAACCCGCCAGAATTGTATTCCAGCCGAATTAGTCAAATTTGTCAAGCGGTTGGATGTGTGACATCTTGCTATCGCGATGCAATATCAAAATCCTATTTACCCCCGCTGCCTCTTTAACCGTCAACTTCAAGGATGACCCCCATGGCCAAATCCAACGCTGTCTTCGATCTCATTAAAAAGCATGATGCAAAATACGTCGACCTCCGCTTTACCGATCCGCGCGGAAAATTGCACCATGTGACACAGCATGTCGACACTATCGACGATTCGGCCTTCACGGACGGCCTGATGTTCGACGGCTCCTCGATCGCCGGGTGGAAGGCGATCAACGAGTCGGACATGACGCTGATGCTGGATGCCGAAACGGGTGTTATGGATCCATTTTATGCCGAGCCGACGGTCGCTGTTTATTGCGACGTGTACGAGCCATCGACGAACAAGCCTTATGATCGTTGCCCACGCTCGATCGCAAAGAAGGCCGAAAAATACATGATCGGCGCGGGTGTTGGCGACAAGGCATTTTTCGGACCCGAAGCCGAATTTTTTGTTTTCGACGATGTGCGGTTTTCAAGCTGCCCGCATAACACTTTTTTCAGCCTCGATTCCGATGAAAGCCCGAAGAACAGCGGCCGCGAATATCCGGAGGGCAATCTCGCCCATCGCCCACGCGTCAAAGGCGGTTATTTTCCGGTGAACCCGGTGGACAGTGCGCAAGATCTTCGCACCGAAATGCTTTCAGTCATTCGTCAAATGGGCGTCGAAGTCGAGAAACACCACCATGAAGTCGCCGCCGCGCAACATGAACTCGGGATCAAATTCTCGACGCTCGTGAAATGCGCCGACAACATGCAAGTGTACAAGTATGTTGTGCACAACGTCGCCGCGACTTATGGGAAGACCGCGACTTTCATGCCTAAGCCCGTGTTTGGCGATAACGGCTCGGGCATGCATGTGCATCAGTCGATATGGAAGGGCAACAAGCCATTGTTTGCCGGTGACAAATATGCCGGTCTGTCCGACACCGCGCTGTTTTACATTGGCGGCGTGATCAAGCATGCCAAGGCACTCAATGCCATCACCAACCCCTCGACCAACAGCTATAAGCGCCTTGTGCCCGGCTACGAAGCGCCTGTGATGTTGGCCTATTCGGCCCGCAACCGTTCGGCATCCTGCCGTATTCCGCACGTTTCAAGCCCCAAGGGCAAGCGCGTCGAGGTGCGGTTCCCGGATCCGCTCGCAAACCCCTACCTGGCCTATGCGGCGCTGCTGATGGCCGGTCTCGACGGTATCAAGAATAAGATCCATCCAGGCGCGGCCGCGGACAAGGACCTCTATCACTTGTCACCAGCCGAACTCAAAAAGATCCCGACGGTCTGCGGATCCCTTGAAGAGGCCATTTACGCCCTCGAGGCGGATAATGCCTTTCTTCTTAAAGGCGGGGTCTTCACTCAGGATATGATCGATGCGTATCTCGACCTCAAGCGGGAAGAGTGGGACCGGTTCCGCATGGCTCCGCATCCGATCGAGTTCGATATGTATTACTCCGGCTAATGCGCCGGGTTGTCCAACCAAGGGCCCGTTAGTTCCTCTGGATCTGCCGGGCCCTTTTTTGATGGGCTGTTTCACGGGACGAAAGGATAGGTATGAAAAAAATCTTCGCTGCCGCAGTCGCCTGCTTTTCCGTAGCCGCCGGGCTGGCCTATGCTCAAGGCTACGCGAACCCTTACATGCCGGCCGGTTCCGCCGGCTCCGCTGGTACCGAGCAGCAGCAAATTCTACAAAATGCCCTTTCGGCCATTATGAACCCCGCCGAAGGACAGACGCCGGCGGTGGCGCAGTTACCGCAGCAAGCTGAAAATGACTTGCAACCTGTCGCGGGCGCGCTCGAGCGTATCAAGGCCGAACAAGCCCAATCGATAAGCGATCTCGCGCGCGAGCGATCGGACCGGGAATTCGACGTCAAGGCATTAAAACTAACGCTGGAAAGCGAGATTCATGAGCTTCGCCTCCGGGTCGAAGATCAGCAACGCCAGATTGAGGAGTTGCGGCACACGCCTGCAAGGTACTAAGCCGACGGTCTTTGCCCGCCCGCCACGACCGTCAGCGACGGCATTTTTTTTCGCAGATCAAGGATGTAGGGGACGCGGATATCGAAGCGCGTGCCGCGGTTAAGTTCGGACGTCACTTTGATTGACCCGCCGAGAAGTTTCACCTCGCGCTCGACCGCTTCCATACCGACGCCGCGACCGGAAAGATCGGTAACGTTCTCTTGCGT
>JALYJG010000181.1 GCA_030775365.1 Pseudomonadota bacterium | reverse complement strand
TAAGCGGCGTCGCTTATCTGCTGGCTCTCTATGTAACCGGCGCCATGAGGCTCAAGGACTTACATTCTTTCCTGAAGAGCGCGTAAACGCAGGCGAGCGGTATTTTTCAACGAATGCCTTACCAGCTTCTTTGAGATACACCGGGTAATCCAGGAGGTAACGCTGCCAAAGCCGGCGGGGCTCTTTGTAGAGCCTATAGGCAAAACGCAGGTTCCACCTGTCGATCCATTTCGGATAGTAAGGGTCAGCCTGTAGATATTGATCGAAAAAGCCGCCGCAGGTGATCGCTATGCCCTTAAATCCTGAGTCCTTAAGGTGCAAAATGAAGTTTTCCTGCCGCGGCGTTCCCATGGCGACGATAACGACATCGGGGGCTTTCGCCATAATTTCTGCCGTTTTGGGCTCGAAGTCCCCGTAGCCGTGCTGGGTGCCGACAATTTTGATTTTGGGGTAATACGCCTGGAGTTTGCCATGCACACTTTCATCAACGCCTGGCTTGCCACCCACGAGCATCAAAGTGGCACCGGCCGCGACGGCGGCCTTAAAGAATGGATCCGCCAGCGAGGTCATGTCAAAGCTGATGCGGGAACAAGGAAGCCCTGTCAACTTTTGGCACAGGACGGCGACTCCCTGCCCGTCGGCAAGATTAAGCGAAGTTTTCTGCAACGCCGTGAGATAGTCCGGGCTCCGCTTTGCCTGCGCCCAAGCGCTCGGATTGATGAAGGTTATAAAGCGCGCCGGTTCCTTTTCGTTCAAATAACCGCAAATCGTGTCGATCGTCACGCCGATATCTAGAGGCAGCCCCAGGAACTGAATGCGCTGGCTCACCGTCTCAGGCGTCGTGTCATAAGTCGTCTCATACATGGACAGGTATTCCGATGAGCTTTTTAATGCGGCGCCAGTAATTCGCTGTTTTGACATAGAACTGCTTGAAAAGCGTATTGCCGATGAGAACGAAAATAAAAGGTCGGCCCAACAGTATCCGCCCGGCCTTCAGTAGCTGCCGGTCACGCAGTGCGTCCAGCATGTCTTCGCAAATCACGCGGCTTTCAAAAATGTAGCGCCGCTGCTGCATCGCGGCGCGCTCCGGCGGCGTCATGCGTGCACCATATTTTTGCACGAGTTCATCGCATCCGCGTAGGATCATGTTGTGCCCGGCCTCGGACCGCGAATGCGGCGAACGCTTACGGGTGGTGGGCGAGATTCGATGCACATAGACGTAATAAGCTTCCGGAATGATAGCGATCTTGCCGCCGCTGAGTAGGAACTCGGCCACGAAAATGAAGTCATAGGCGTAGCGATGGCTAACGTCGTATTTAATATTATGATCCGTCACAAACTGCTTTTTGAACATCGGCTGGATATAGCCGAGCGAGTGCCGCTGGAGCGGATTGTCGCGCCGAATATACGTTTCCGTATCGAGCATCATGAGCCTGCCATCTTTTTGATGATAGGTGCGATCGACAATCTCGTCTGTCGCGTGGTCATAAAGCTTCAGATTGTCGGCTACGGCATCGACGGGGTATTGCTCGGCAATTTTGAGGAAATCCTCGATGCGGGTCGGCTCGAACCAGTCATCCGCATCAAGGATGGCGATCCATTCACCAGTAGCGCTCTCGATCGCCTTATTGCTGGCGGCGGCTCCCCCCATGTTTTTTTCGTGCTGCACGAGTTTGATCCGCGGGTCCTGGGCCGCATAGCTGCGCACCAAGTCGGCGGTCCCGTCCGTCGAGCCGTCGTCGACGACGACGATTTCTATGTCCTTGAACGTCTGGCGTTGGGCCGATTCGATGGAGCGGCCAATGGTTTTCACCCCGTTTAAAACGGGTGTTATGGTCGAAACTTTAGGCATGAGTGTCCTGGTTCATATCCGGTCGAGCGGCGGCCTGCCAACCGCAGGCGTATAAAAGCAGCGTCTTAAAAAAATGACAATGGCAAAAAGGCGGGATTTAAAGCTAAAAACCGGTCTTTAGGGGGCTTCCCGCTCAAAAAAGAGCTCATAATCGGCAAAAAACTGGGTCATGAACGATCGCGGTGGAAAAAGGTCGTCTGAGGCGCCCCCGAGGCTTCTTGGGCATTGCGAGCGGTGCGCTTTCATGGCCGCGAGCTTGACGTCGTTAAAGGGTGCGGCCGCTGCTTTTCTGAGACGCCGGAGCCGGGCCGGCTGCAGCAAATGTGTCACTGCGGCCTCCCGCCAAAACCAGATGGGATACTCATAGACCGGGCAAGGCACTTTTTTCTTGAGCCACAAGCTATCCATGGCCCGTGCTATCGCCCGGTGATCGGTGTGCAGATCCACGCCATATGGAGCCATGATGAGCCGGGGATTTACAGCCTCGATTTGCCGCTGAAGGGCGCTTTCGAGCTGGTCCGGCTGACGAGCACAGCCATTATCCGGGAAGTGGAGAAAAGCGAGGTTTCCAGCGTCGACGCCGAGCGCCTTGACGGCGTCACGCGCCTCGGCGTGACGTGCCTCGATTAATGCGTTCGATACAGGTGTCCCTGTGACGGTCGTCGCAAGACCGTCGGTAAAAATGACGATATGTACGGTCTGACCTAACTTCCGGGCACGGGCAATGAAAGCGCCGCATCCAAGCGTTTCATCGTCCGAATGAGGGGCAACGACAAGAATGGGCCCGGTACCGGCCAAAGGCGTGATGTCCTTAGCTAGGCGAAAGAACAAGCCTTGGATGGCGCCGATCGCGGTCGATTTGATGATGTCTTTAAGTTCTTTTTTCATGTGCTATCCGACGATCGGCAGCATGGCATGCCGCTCCGTTTTGTCTTCCATTTGCCCATGCTGCCAGTATTTGGAGAGGACGAAGCCGCAGAAGAGCATCCAAAGCCCCCATCCCGTCGGCGAAAAGGCCTCCTCCTGAAAAAGGGCGTTCATCAAAAGGAAAAGAAGGATGATGGGCAGGATCATGAGGCGCGTGTTGACGGGCAGATCCCTTGCCATCTTCCAGACATTCTTCAATAGAACCCAGTAGAAAATAAAGAAGGTCAGGGCGCCGAGACCAAGTTGATAGATCAAGACCCCGATCGCACTCTCGAAGCCGTAATCGGCGCCATATTCCTGATAAAAGGCGAAAGTTTTGTCCGTCAGCATCGTTCCGGCTGTCGATAGGTTGCCACCGACGCCGACCCCATGCCCAAAGGGATTATGCATGAAACCTTTAAAGCCGCCGGCCAGACCGATGACGTGGTAATCGTCGGTCGCGAGCCCATAAATGATGCCGGAGGCGGCGTAGACGGACATAAGAAAGACTGTCGCAACGATGAGCCAGGTGGGCCGCCGGGTGCTGGCGTAGAACATGTAGAGGGCCAAGGTCGCCAGAACGAGAATGATTGGCCCCTTTGCACCGATCAGTCCCAAAATAACCATGCATGACAGCATGAGGACGTAAGAGCGGTACATGAAGCAAAGCAGGCAACAAAAAGCCGTGCAGTACGCGTAAGTAATCGGGTGAAGGTTGGGCCCGTTGGGGCGGAGCAATTGGAGGTCCAGTCCGGCCATGCCTGTGAGGTTAAGGTAGGAACGGCTGCTGTAATTGATGACGTCGCTCACACTGCCATATACGGCCGCGTCGCCGTCGCCAGAATATTTGAAGTGATAGAACTCGACGAGGTTAAATAGACTGTAGAGGTCGTAGGTCCAAAAAAACTCGATGAAGCCCCAAAGCACGAGAATGATCGTCAGAAGCCGGACGACGCTGATGATATAGTCGATCTTGATTTGCGCGCCGAAAGCCACCCCGATCGCCAGTAAGAGGCCCCCGCCCAGGTAAACTCGCACATACAGTGCGACGCTTGAAAAAGGCGTCGAGAGCAGACCAAGCAGCGAGTAGATCCCAACGGCCGCGAAAAAGATAAAGCCCCAGCGCAATATTTTTCGGTTCGCCTCAGGCAGGGCCTCGCGCATCTGCAGCCATTTCGGCACGCATACGAGAGACGTCAAGAGGATGCAGATAAAGCTCGTGGCCATAAGCATGTTGAAATGGTCGTGGTCCGGCAGCGACGGGGCAACGGAAGCGATAAAAATATTCTGCAAAAACATCGTGACGAGCAAAAACGTCAGCGCCAGTTCCGGCTTAATGACCAAAAACGCGATTGTAATGGCGATCAGCCAAAGAAGGCCGATGTTGCCAAGGCCCGCGCTCAGGCCGGCATGGATTGCCATGGCCAGGACCGCCAGTCCCATATAGAGCAAGGCCTGCAAAAAACTGTGTTTGCGCCCCATGCTAAGGGCGTTATGGGGGGCGCTATCCGTATAGGCGGTCACGGCAGGGTCTTATTCTGTCCGAGAGCAAGGGCATCGAGCACGCCCTTATCAAGATTGCCCTTCATATCCACGATGCCAAAGGGCCCCCGATATTCCCATAGCGCCCAGGGAATATTAACGCTTTCGAGCTCGCCGCGTACGTCGCGGATCCAATTGTAGCGGCTCTTGTCATCGACGTGATCGCGATCAACCCCGAACTCAAAGCAGGCGACCTTGGCGCTGTAATGGTCCCTCCAGGCA
>JALYJG010000180.1 GCA_030775365.1 Pseudomonadota bacterium | reverse complement strand
ACCAAATAGTCGGCAGGCGATCCGGGCCCGGCCTATTTTATTTAGCCTTCGATGAGATGCCCAACCGGCTGCAAGGGCCTGAAGCCATCGCAAACGATCTTTAAAATAGCCAGCATTGGGGTCGCCAGGACAGCGCCGGCCACGCCCCACATCCAGTACCAGAAAATTAGCATCAGGATCAGGAGTGCCGGATTAAGCGTAAAGCGCCTTGCCAAGATCATTGGCGTAATCATCTCCCCTTCCATGACATGTACAGCCAAGAAAAGCCCGGCCGGCCACAATGCGCCCGTGAGGCTGTCATTGGCGATCATGCCGGCCATGGCGAAAATGAAAATGCCCGTCATGGGCCCGAGAATGGGCACAAAGTTTAATAGAAAGGCGACCGTACCCCAGAGCGCGCCGTCGCCGACGCCACATACGGTCATAATAACGCCCGTAAGAATGCCGACGAGCAGGTTCATCAGTGTAATGGTCCTGAGATAGGCTGATATGTCCCGCTCAATCTGCGCCGAGATCTCCAACGCTTTCTTTTTTTCCGTTACGTTGGGCAGCACTTCGAGAAATCTTTGCAGAAAAGTGTCGCCGGAAAGAAGCAAAAAGAACAGTACAAGCAACATCTCGAAGATTTCGCTCACCAGTACGCGCGTGCTGCTAAAAAGCTTATCCGACAGCCGCGCGCCCGAAACAGCGACATTGACCACTTTCGCATCCTTGCCGTCCGTGACGGTCTCGGCGGCCGTAACAGTTTTTTTGATGGTCGTTACGGGCTGGATAAGAAACTGAAGACGTTCCTGCAGCTTCGGCATGGAGCCCGGTAGCTTGTCGCCCCACACGCCGACGGGGCCGGCAAGCGCGGTGCCGAGGCCAACAAAGCCTCCCACGAGCATCAGAATAATCGTCAGCGAAACGAGGCCTCGCGGAACCTGATGCCTGAGAAAAAACCGCATGACAGGGCGGAAAACCAGGTTCAGGAGAAAGGCCACGCAGATCGGCAGCAGGATGGAGGAGGCGACATAGCAGGCCGCGAGCGCCGCCAGAAAAAAGATGCCGCCCGTAAATATTTCGGTCAAATTGAATTTATGGCCTTCGCTAAGAGAGGGTGGCGTGGCGGGCACTGTCCAATCCATTGTCGCAACCATGTCCTATATGACCCTCGATCTATTTTGACCCCGTCTTTCAGATTTTCACGATGCCCGTAAGTTCGATATGCGTTTTGCGCTAAGGCGCATCAAGCGCCTATAGCCCTCTCCAGCGTTTCGCATCCGAAAAGCCCGGGGAACGCGTGGCCCGCAGACCGCGGGCCGAAAACCAATCGCTACCTTATTTGGGCACTCTTATAGGTAGTCCCACGCCTAGTTTTGCTTGCGGAGGGGTTTTGGTGTTTGGTTTCCGCCGCGCATATAAGGTCTTGGCGGGTGTTTTGCTCGTCGCGCTTGTCGTCCTTGCCTGTCTTGTGATCCTTCTCCGGACGACGTCGCTGGCTGAGTCCGCGGCCGATCTCGTCGCCACTCATATGGTAGGGCGTACGGTAAAGATTGGCCGTGTTCACATGGATTTTGGCGCTGGCACCGGCCCGGAATCTGGCTCGGACACTGCGAAGCCGATCCATATCGAACTCAACGACATTCACGTCGCCAATGCCTCTTGGGCCACAACGCCTGATATGGCGCGCATCGCCCATATTGCCGCCGACCTCAAATTTTGGCCGCTGCTGAGGGGTGATGTCGAATTTCTTCGACTTCGGATTGAGGATGCCAACCTGCAGCTCGAGCGTGATAAAGACGGGCGTGGCAACTGGAAGGGATCGGCCTCCGCCGAAAGGAAGAGAGCAGGCCTGGCACCGGCCGAAAACGCAGGCAGGCGCCGACAAGGGATGCCGACCATTTTCGACTTCGCTCTGCGGGACAGTGTTCTCAGACTGCACACATCCTCGGGCGCTATTCTGAAAATCGCCTTCAACAAGTTTGCTTGGACGACAAAGGGATCAAGCGAGCCCGTAGCACTGAGCGCGGACGGTAGCTACAATGACATTCCTGTTGCCATTACGATGCAAACAGAATCCTTCGAGCGGCTGCACGATACGGCGCAGGCTTTTGGGATTGCGGGCTCGGCGACGGGCGCCTCGACCGAGATCCAACTCGATGCGCATATGATGGATCCGCTTAATTTCGATCAATTGGAAGCTCGGCTCGACGTTAAGGTCAAGAATGCGGGCGAGGCCGCGTCTCTCTTCGGCGCCCCGTTCCGTTGGCCCGTTCCCCTCCATTTGACGGCCGGTATGGCGCGTCAGGATGATCACTGGAGTTTGTCGGAGGCCAAAGGGGACCTAGCTGGTAACGCCTTTAAGCACAGCCGTCTCGAGGTCATTGAAGGACCGAGGCTCAAGCCTGATTTCTTCCGGCCCTCCCTGGCTTTCGATAGCCTCGCTATCGATCGTCTTCTGCCGCATAGCCAAGACAGCGCGAAAGGTCAAAGTCTTGTGTTTTGGGACAATGACGCGGCCCTGCTGGACGCCTCCCTGACGGCAAAGGAGTTATCCTATAAAGAGTTCCGCGCCGAGGGTCTCGATGCCAAGGCAAGACTGGGACATGGGGAGGCCGAGCTCGAAAAGGCCTCCCTCAATTTTCTGGGCGGCACGCTGCGCTTGCACGTCCAGGCAAAAACAGTTCACGGCGCTTCCAGAATGGCGGCGAGCGCCGAGTTGCTCGACGCCGATATACGTCAACTTTTGCAAAGCGCAGGCACGGGAAGCCAAGGGTGGAGTGCACCCTTCAGCGCGGGTCTTGGCTTCGAAGCCGAAGGGGGTACGATGCCGGAACTTGAAAAAACTTTGCATGGCAGCGCGGCTTTCAGTCTCAAAGAAGGGCACCTGCCGTTGCAATTGATGCGGCTAGCTTCCGTGGACTTGCGTTCCCTTTTCGGCGGTGATGACACCGTCGTCGCTTTGTCCTGCGGCCTTGCGGCCTTTCATTTTGAGCATGGTCTTGGCACGGCCGACATTCTTCGCCTTGAGACGCCCAAGGGGCGGCTTTTCGGGACAGGAACAGTCAATGCGGCCGGTGGAGCAATTGATCTTACAATCCAGACCGATCCAAAAACCACAGCAGCTTCGGCGCTGGACCTGCCGATCCATATAGGTGGAACCCTCGACGATGTCAGCATTAAGCCGGCACTGCACGCGCTACCTGACGGCTCGCGGCCGCCCGCCGAACAGGCAGTCCGGGTCAAGAGCCTGCCGGCTTTGCTTCAGAGGCGGACGATGGCAAATCCTTGTTTCGCTGATTTGCAACCTTAGGAGCAAGTGACGAGCATGGTTGGGAGCAATGGGAGGATCTGTTAACGATCCGCAGCCATGCTCGAGGCCCATCGACGCCTCCTCCTCCGAGCATTGACCTAGATTTGTGTTTTGGTCGGCTGTGGGTTGCTCTTGGTGGCCGACGCATTTCTACGTTTAAGGTGCACGGCAAGCCCGAGCGCGGTCCCGAGGACGAGCGCCATGAGCGCCACTATGGCAAGATCACCGCCAGGCCAGCGCAGGCCGCTGCCCTCGCCGATCCAAAACAGGCCGAAGGCCGTAAGAATGACGGCGACAGCGAATTTAAGCGTGTTTTCCGGAATCCGCGTCAGCGGACGGTGCAGCAGCAAACCGAGAAGCATAATCAAAAGTAGGGCCGCCGCAGCTCCCAGGGTGGCCGGAAAAAGGGAAGCCTCGGGGGCGCCGACCGCCAGTACGATGAAAACGACTTCGATGCCCTCGATCAAAACCGCTTTTAGGCTGGCCATGAAAGCCAGCATATCAAAACGGTTTTTGGCCGCCTCATTCTTAAAGGCATCGCTTTGGCCGTCCTCTTTTCCGACCATGAGTCCGATCTGCTTACTGTAACTTAAAGCTTCGTCATGGAGCGGGATAAGGCCGGCGGTCCTCAGAACGGCTTTCCGCAACCAACGCAAACCGAACAGCAGCAGCAGAACGCCGATTATGATCTGCATGAGGCCAAGGGAAAAAGCCGCTTGGCTCATGAGCGGCCCCGCCACAAGTACCAGGGCCACGAGAGCGGCCAAGCCGCATGCGGCCCCGGAGAGAGAGGATTTCCAGTTGCGGGAAACGCCCACGGCTAGAACAATCGTCAACGCCTCGACGCATTCGACGAGCGACGCCGAGAAGGAGGCGAGAATAATGGCGTAGAAATGTGTCAAGCTTTCGGATCTCCAAGCGGGACAGACTTTTCTGCTCCTTGCTAACCCACCTTGGTGCCACAACTTGGTGCCAGCAATGGCGTTATTGTGCAAAGGCCACAATGCAATAAAAAGGTGGGAGTTGAAAGTATAGCTCCTCTATGCTTCGATAGACCAGTGGCGTTTTTGCGTCATATCAGTAGGCACCCCGCCTCGGAAGGATCAATAATATGAAAAAAGACATGAATATCCTAGTGGGGGCCGGTCTTTTAGCGCTTGGGCTCGCCGCGCTTCCCGCTCCCGGCTATGCGGCGCTTGATGCGGATGGCGCGGTCAAAACAAAAGCAGGGTATCAGGTGACACGCCATATTCC
>JALYJG010000179.1 GCA_030775365.1 Pseudomonadota bacterium | reverse complement strand
CCGATAGAGATCCCCTCGCCGTGCATGACGATGCGGAGCGCCTTTGCCACATTTTCGAAATTGAACAATGGTTCGCCCATCCCCATCATGACGATATTGGACAGCTTCCGTTGTTCTTGGGCTGAAGGCCACTCGTTGAGCTTGTCTCGGGCAAGCATGACCTGCATAACGATCTCGGAGGCTTCAAGGTTGCGCACGAGGCGCTGGGTGCCCGTATGACAGAACCGGCAGGTCAGGGTGCAGCCGACCTGGCTCGACACGCAGAGGGCCCCGCGGTCGGATTCCGGGATATGAACGGCTTCCACCTCCTGCCCGTCCGCCATGCGCAGCAGCCATTTGCGGGTACCGTCTTCCGATTGCTGATCATCCGAGACACTTGGCCGGCCGATCACGAAATGCTCAGCCAGTTTGTCGCGCGCGGGCTTCGCCAGCGTTGACATCTGGGCAAAGTCCGTAACGCCGTGAAAATAGACCCAAGACCAGATCTGTTTGGTCCGGAATTTTTCGAGGCCAAGGGCAGCCAGGGCCGCCGCGAGCTCGTTGATGTCGAGGCCGATAATGTTCCGCTTGCCGTCAACATCCATAGATGGCGGCGCGAAGGTCTTTGCGTGGTTCGATATGCCCATAGCCGCTAAATGCCTTTAAAGCGGCGTCCTTGTCAAAACTTGTATCACTTCAGTTTCTTTTTTGCCGGACGCGGAGCCTTAGCTGGGCTGGGAGGGGCTTTGGCGAGGGCTGCAACCGGGACGTTGCAGGCCTTGCCAATCGCCTGATAGGCCGCTGCGGCGCCTTTTATTTCGACGGTATCCGTGATCGCGCCGGCACCCTTGCCCGCCGGGACGCCAGCTACGACGAGCGAGGTGTTTTTACGAATATCGGTAGCTATCGCATGGTCGGTCATGGCATCGCGTGACCAGGCGGTATCCTTTTGGGTGAACAGGCTGAAATTATCCCTGCCAATTCGCATCTGGACGTCGCTTCCCGGCTTAAAATTGTAGCCCGATGTGTAGCTAAGGACATCTTTGCTGTTTTCGGCCGGGCGGTGGGTAATAGTCAGCCAGACCGAGCCACGCTTAAGCTTTTTGCTCGTTGCCCCATGCGTCCTTAGGGCCATATAGCACATCGGCTGGCCGTTATCGCTTGAGGCATAGGCGTTCCATGCGCCAAAGCTGCCAAGGAATTTCGATGTGTTCTTTGCCTCCGCAGCGCTGGAAGCGCCGGGAACCGTGAGCAAAAGGCAGGTGAGAATAAGGGTTCGCATGGACATGATGGACAGCTCGCCAAAGTTAAGCCAACTAAGCAACCCAATATTTATTCCAGGTTAACGAGCCGGACCTATTTATTCCTTGACATAATGGGGCCTTTTGGCCAAAAACACAGCCTTAACGGTGCATAGGCCCAAAGGTTGGGTGCGTAGCCGTATGCTTTCATACAACGGGATTTAAGCCATGTTCGCAGTCGTAAAAACTGGCGGCAAGCAATACAAAGTTGCCCAAGGGGACGTTATTCAGGTGGAAAAACTGCCTGGAGAAGCAAATTCGTCGATAAAACTGGGCGAGGTTTTGATGCTCTGCGATGGCCCTAAGGTCACCGTCGGTGCGCCTTTCGTCGTCGGCGCTTCAGTCGCGGCAGAAGTCGTTGAGCAGACACGGAGCCAGAAACTGATCATCTTCAAGAAAAAGCGCCGCCAGAACTACCGCCGTAAAAAGCATCACCGGCAGGAATACACTGTTCTCAAAATCACCGGTATCGCCGGCTAAGATCTAGCCCGGCTAAGACCTAGCAAGGAGTTTCGTTATGGCACATAAAAAAGCAGGCGGATCCTCACGCAACGGCCGCGACAGCGCCGGCCGCCGACTGGGTGTAAAGCTTTACGGTGGCGAGAAAGCCAAGGGCGGCGCGATCCTCGTGCGCCAGCGCGGCACGAAAGTCTATGCGGGTGAGAATGTAGGCATGGGCAAGGATCACACTTTGTTCGCCACAGTCGAAGGCACTGTGTCCTTCCGCCAGACCTCGGGTGGTCGCATGACAGTCTCTGTTGAGGCAGCCGCTACCAAATAAGCTTTCGCCGTTGACTACCTTTTTGGGCGCCGCGCATGCAAGGCTTAAAGCCAATGAGCCGCACGATCGCTGCGCGCGCGCAATGGCCCATGGAGTACAAGTCTTAGCAGAAGGACCCATGGTCAAAGGGTCGCGGCACTGGGGATTTGGATATTTGACGAGGATCAATTAAACGGAGGCAAATGTGGTTCAGGCACAGAAAAAAGCAGGCTCGCACGGTCGCATGGCCGAAGCCGAGCAGAACTTTAAGGTGCTTCTTGCCTTATCGGCCTTGGATCAGCTAGACGGTGGGGCTACGCCTTTGACGCGTAGCGAAGTGGTCAGCATGGCGGGCCTCGCAGCCACGATGGTAAAGCATCCACCATCCAAGCGCGCCCTTAAACAGTTCCAAAGTGATATCCTGCAAAGCTATGACGAAGCGGCGTCCATCGTCCGACGTTCTCCCGCTGCGGCCCCGGCCTATGGGCCTCGGCCGGCCCCTGGCATCGATGGCGCCCGCAAGCTACATCTCTAAGAGATGACGGCCTCCGCGGCCTAACACAAAAGTAGAACGATGAAATTCCTCGACCAAGCCAAGATCATTGTCAAAAGCGGCAAAGGCGGTCCTGGTTGTGTCAGCTTCCGTCGCGAGAAGTTTATCGAATATGGCGGCCCCGACGGGGGTGATGGCGGCAAGGGTGGCGATGTCATCTTCGAAGCCTCCGAAAACCTGAACACCCTCATCGACTACCGTTATCAACAGCATCAGGAAGCCGGCAATGGCCGCGGCGGGGCTGGTCGTCTCCGCTCGGGTGCCGGCGGCAAGGACATTGTCCTCTACGTTCCCCCCGGAACGCAAGTTCTGGCGGAAGATAAGGAGACGGTTCTTTTGGATCTCTCCAAGCCTGGCGAGCGCGTGGTATTCCTAAAGGGCGGGGCCGGCGGTAAGGGCAATGACCATTTCAAATCCCCCACCAACCGGTCGCCCCGGCGATTTACGCCCGGATATCCCGGCGAGGAGCGCGAAGTCTGGCTGCGCCTTAAGCTTATTGCGGACGCAGGGCTCATTGGCCTGCCCAATGCCGGCAAATCAACGTTTCTCGCCGCCTGCACCGCGGCTAAGCCGAAGATCGCGGCTTACCCTTTCACGACACTTTCCCCCAATCTCGGCGTCGTGCAGATCGGCGCGCGGCGCGATGCAAAGACATTCGTCCTGGCTGACATTCCTGGCCTCATCGAAGGCGCTCATGAAGGTCAAGGGCTCGGCGACCGCTTTCTTGGGCATGTTGAGCGTACGAAGGTTTTGTTGCACCTCGTGGATGGAACCGAGGCCGATGTCGTCGGCAACTACAAAACGATCCGGACCGAGCTCAAAGCTTATGGCGCCAACCTTTCCCGCAAGGGGGAGATCATTGCGTTGAACAAATGCGATGCGCTGGAGCCGGCGGAGATCAAGCGGAAAATCGCGGCCCTGAAAAAGGCAAGTCGCAAGGAAGTCTACCCGCTATCTGGAGTTTCCAAAAAGGGCATGGATGAAGTGCTGCGCGCCATGGCCAAACGTATAAAATAGACAGCCCTCGAACAGCAGCCAGAGCGGCATCCGACCATGACCGAAGCGTGACTGGGGCATGACTGTGCCTCCACCCAATCAGCTGACTCTGCCCTGCCGGCACCCTTGCCCCTTACCGGGCTTTCGCTGCCGCCAGAACTCGTTTCCATATCGTCTTTGCGTGACGAACATAGAATGTTTCATCGAAGCATGCCGAAATCATCTTAGGAGTCAAATGCTTGCCAATCACTTTGTCCGCCTTCAACTGGCTTAAAAAACTAGCCGGTTTGCCTTTTTGCAAATCGTGCCAGACTTGCATCGCATTGGCTTGCACATGCTTATACGCTTCCTCACGGCTTACGCCGGATTGCGTGAGCGCTAGCAAAACGCGCTGGGAAAAATGCAGGCCGCCAAGCGAGTCCAGATTTGCCCGAATTCGCTCAGGGTAAACAACCATGCCTTCGATCAGAATCGTCAGCCGCGCGAGAGCAAAATCAAGAGCAATCGTGGCATCTGGCGCGATAATGCGCTCGACAGCCGAATGAGAAATATCGCGCTCATGCCAAAGTGCGACGTTCTCGAGCGCCGGTGTCACGGCGCTACGGACGATGCGGGCAAGACCGGTCAGATTTTCGGCGAGAATGTGGTTGCGCTTATGTGGCATGGCGCTCGAGCCTTTTTGTCCTTTGCCGAAAGGCTCTTCAACCTCGCGCACTTCGCTGCGCTGTAAGTGCCGGATCTCGAGCGCTAGGTGTTCGACCGAGCTCGCTATGACGCCAAGCGTTGCGAAAAACTGCGCGTGGCGGTCGCGGGGAATGATCTGAGTCGAAACTGGCTCCGGCGTCAGCTTGAGTTTCTTAGCGACATAAGCCTCGATGCGGGGATCCACCGTGGCGAAGGTGCCGACCGGTCCAGAGATCGCACATGTGGCTATATCTTTCCGGGCGGCTTCGAGTCGCGG
>JALYJG010000178.1 GCA_030775365.1 Pseudomonadota bacterium | reverse complement strand
AACCGCTACAAGACACGCGCCTTATTATTCGTATTAATTCGTCTGCTTTCTGTTGCGGCGGCCTTCGTGCCGATTTCCTATTGGGATCATCTCGCCTTAGGAGAAACCGATAGCTGTGCGAAAGTCCTCGATGACAAGGGCGGCTATCCGCCCTCCGGCCTCGGCTGATCGCGACCAAAAGTTTTGTAAAAATCTGGCCAGGCCTCGTGACTGGTGACGCGATGATTATGATCGCTCTCCCAAGGATAATCGCCCCACGGATAGTCTTGATAGATTTGTACGCCGGAACAGCCGGCTGTTGTGGATGCGATAAGCATTGAGAGAATGAAGAGAGTTTTGTGCATGACACAATCTAGTCGCGGAACAAATTAAAAAGCTATGAGCCCTAACTCGTCCTAACGTCAGCCGCCACAGGCAATTTAGCCAGCAAATTTGTTCCAGGTTGCGGCTTTGTGCTGCGCGCAATCGCCCCAGACAAAAGGACGCGAAGTAAACGCATGAACCGACTGCATGTTTTCTTCAAAACAATTTGCGAGCCCCTAAATAAGAAGGCGACATCCCTTTCCGAAAACATCTTCCGTCCCCTATCGCGCCATCGAAGATCTTATTTTGTTGCAGTCTGAGACGTACAGAAAACTGACATCGTCGTAAGTAAGTTTACGCCATTCCCCTCAAACCAAGGAGAGTCCGATGAATAATCAGCGCAATCAAGGAAACGCTGAAGAACAGGACCGTGGCGAAAGTCAGCGCGGCGGCACGAAGCAGCACGCTGAAGCTGGACGACAGAGCCACAAGAATGATGAGAAGAACGAGAGAAGCGAAAAAGGCGGTTCGAAGTCTTCAGGATCGCGCTAAGGCGGTAGTTGAAGGCGGGCTACCGGAGCGAATCCGCGTAGCCCGTCCAACTCCCCCTTTGGGGTTCGAGAAGCAGGCGAATGGGGGTTTGCATCGTCGGAATTTTTACAACCTCCAACCTCAATTCGCATAACACCTTTATCATTTTTACGACTATATGGATTTCTGTGGTGGGTGGTCTTCTAGTTTTCTGCGGCAAAGTTAAGAGACTTTAAATCGGCTTGGCCTTTTCCTTAACCCCAAAACGAAGAAAATTGCCATGACACTTCTGCTGTGTTTTTCCCATCTCAGATGGAATTTCGTGTACCAACGTCCGCAGCATTTGATGACACGCTGCGCGAAAACTTTCGAAGTCCTCTACTTCGAGGAGCCGGTTTTCGAGGAGGGCGCGCGGGCGCGCCTTGAGCTTCAAAGTCACGCCTGCGGTGTGACGGTCGCCGTGCCAGTTCTGCCGACCAATTTGAGCGAAACAGGAAAAATCATTGCACAGAAGCAACTCTTGGACGGCATGCTGAAAGAGAAGCAGCCCGTGGAGCTGGCTTTATGGTATTACACGCCTATGGCACTACCGTTCAGCCGTCATCTCGAGGCGCGGCTTTGTGTTTATGACTGCATGGATGAGTTGTCGGGCTTTAAAGACGCGCCCCCGGCCATATTCCGTTATGAGAGCGAACTGTTTAACCGTGCGGACTTGGTGTTTACGGGAGGCTACAGTCTCTATGAGGCCAAGAAAGAAAGCCATCCCAGGGTTTACGCCTATCCCAGCAGCGTCGAAATGGATCATTTCCGCCGCGGCCGGCTCCAGCTATCGGATCCGGCCGACCAGGCCGCCGTGCCGCATCCCCGCCTCGGCTTTTACGGGGTGGTCGATGAGCGGTTTGATATCGAGCTGGTCCGGGATCTGGCCCTGCTGCGCCCGGACTGGCATCAGATCATTTTGGGTCCCGTTGTCAAAATCGATCCCGCGAGTTTGCCGCAGGGCCCAAATATTCATTATCTTGGCAGCAAGTCTTATAACGAGCTGCCGGATTATGTTGCAGGCTGGGACATTGCCTTGATGCCCTTCGCGCGCAACGCCGCCACCCGCTATATCAGCCCGACCAAAACGCCGGAATACCTCGCGGCAGGGCGGCCTGTCATTTCGACTTCCATCCGTGACGTCGTTCAATCCTATGGTAAAGCCGAACTGGTCGCCATCGCAGATACGGCGTCCGAGCTTGTGACCGCGGCCGAGAATATCCTGCAGCAAAAGGACCGCTCGAACTGGCTCAAGCGCGTGGACACTCACCTCGCTCAGCAATCTTGGGACATGACGTGGTCGGGAATGCTGGGTCACCTGCGGACAGCAATGCAGCAAAATATTCTGCCGCCAGAGACTGGGAAGGGAAAGACTATGGAGTTTGTGGCTGGGAAACGCCCTATAACAGCTTCGCCCTCCCCTTTATTATCGCGTCTCGCGCTACCCAAGAAATATGATTGGCTCATCGTAGGGGCAGGCTTCGCCGGTAGCGTCTTAGCTGAAAGGCTCGCCCGCCAGGCCGGCAAGCGCGTCCTTGTCATCGATAAGCGGCCCCACATCGCCGGCAACGCCTATGACTGCAAGGACAGGTCTGGCATCCTGATTCATAAATATGGTCCACACATCTTCCATACGAACTCGGACGCCGTCTTCCGCTACTTATCACGCTTTACGAGTTGGCGTCCCTATGAACATCGGGTCCTCGCCAGCGTTGACGGCCAGTTACTGCCGATCCCGATCAACCTCGATACGGTCAACCGGCTCTACGGGCTCAACCTAGATTCCGCCCAGCTTAAAGAGTTTCTGGCAGCTCGAGCGGAGCCAAAAGAACGCATTGTAACCTCTGAGGATGTTGTTCTCCAGACAGTGGGGCGCGATCTCTATGAAAAGTTTTTCCGGGGCTACACAAGAAAACAATGGGGCCTTGATCCGTCCGAGCTTGATAAGTCGGTCACGTCCCGCGTACCCACGCGCACGAACCGAGACGACAGATATTTCACCGACTCTTACCAGTTCATGCCCGAAAACGGTTACACGCGCATGTTTGAGAATATGCTCGATCACCCCAATATAGACATCATGCTCAATGTCGACTTCCGAAATCTTCCGCCGAATGTCTCCTATGAGCGGTTGATTTATACCGGGCCAATCGACGAATATTTTGACTATCAGTTTGGCGCGCTCCCCTACCGATCGCTACGCTTTGAACATGTGTCCCACCCCTATGAGTGGCACCAGCCGATCGCCGTGGTGAATTATCCGCAGGACAAAGAGTATACGCGAATTACCGAATACAAGCATCTCACTGGTCAGAAACACCCGCACACGTCTCTGACTTACGAGTATCCTTGCAATGAAGGCGATCCATATTATCCTGTTCCGCGACCCGAAAATGCCGCTTTGTTCAAGCAGTATCAGGCCTTGGCCGACGCATTGCCGGATGTGACCTTTGTGGGCCGGCTCGCCACATACCGTTACTATAATATGGACCAGGTGGTCGCTCAGGCCTTGGCAACTTTTGATCGCATCGCCGGGAAGAACGTCGCTTCCGGTTATGCGCAAACGACTGCAGGGAAAAATGAGTCCCGGGCCTTGTGAAGCTCTGGAGCTGTGGGCAGGACCTGAGTGTTCGGTGGTTCGGGTCGGCGAGCAGTGGCGCGACCAGCTCAAGTCAACGGGTCATGCCGGCCGCTTAAGCGATCTCGATGCTATCGCGTCCATAGGGGCGAAGAAAATCCGCTATCCGGTTCTTTGGGAACACGTGGCACCTGATAGTCCGGAGCTATGCGACTGGTCCTGGGCTGACGCGCGGCTCGAGCGGATAAGGTCGCTAGGTCTCGCCCCCATTGTGGGACTGATCCATCACGGGAGCGGGCCTTCTTATACTGATCTGCTTGATAGTGCGTTACCGGTTCTGCTGGCGGGCTACGCAGCCCGGGTGGCGGAGCGTTATCCCTGGGTTGAGTATTACACACCTGTCAACGAGCCTCTGACGACGGCACGCTTCAGCGGGCTATATGGGCTTTGGCATCCGCATGAAAAAAATGACCGCGCCTTTGTCCGCGCCCTGCTGAATGAATGCCGCGGCACCGTGCTGGCCATGGGCGCTATTCGCAAAATAAATCCTGCCGCGAAACTCGTACAGACCGAGGACATCGGCTACGTTTTCAGCACGCCCCACCTCGCACGTCAGGCGGCATTTGAGAATCAGCGACGGTGGCTGTCTTTCGATCTTTTGTGCGGTTGGGTCACGAAGGCTCATCCCTTGTGGCGATATCTGCGCCGCTCGGGTGCCAGCTGCGCGGATCTGGAATGGTTTCAGAAAAACCCTTGTCCACCCGACATCATAGGCGCCAACTACTATATTACGAGTGAGCGCTTTCTGGACCACCGCACCGAGCATTACCCGGAAGGCGTAATCGGCGGCAACGGAAAGGATATTTATGCTGACATCGAGGCGGTGCGCGTCTTGGCTGCGGGCACGGCAGGGCTTGAGCGGCTGCTCAGCGAATTGTGGAGCCGATATAGAATACCGATAGCCGTTACCGAAGCCCATATTGGTTGCACGCGAGAAGAGCAGCTGCGTTGGCTTGCTGAAATATGGCAAGGAGCAACGGCCGCACGGGACCAAGGCGCCGATATCAGAGCCGTAACTTTGTGGTCGGTGTTTGGCGCCCATGATTGGAACAGCCT
>JALYJG010000177.1 GCA_030775365.1 Pseudomonadota bacterium | reverse complement strand
CCTTAACCCCTCCTGTTGCATCACAACGACATTCCTGTCCTGCTCAAGAAAGCGCCGGGCAAAAATTTTGACAACAGGCGCGATTAATTTCAGCCGCTGGCTGTTGGTATATATAGTGTTGGTGATTTCGGTCTCGGTTTCGCTAATCGGAGTGACGCAAGTCAGGTTGCCCACGACCGTGCGCCCGGCCTGAATGTGCTCGATCCGGATGCCGGGCAACTGGAAGGAAATCTCGGTCTCGGGCACGCCGCCCAGCAGCCGGTAGGCAAAGGAATTTTTTGAAGGCTTGTGACGGCGCATCGTGAAACCGAGATGCGAAGGACCGAAGGGTTTAGCTTTCTCATGGATGGAACCGCGCGACCGCCACCACCAGGCTTGATGGACAAAGGGTCCATGCGCCGGATCCATGAGGCCGATGACAGCATGGTCGATATAACAGGGGAAATTCATGACCTCGCTGATGGCTGGCTTCTCATCCAGCGGCAGGCCCGGAATTAAAGGCACGGGCGGCCGGGAGGCGCCCTTGCGTTTGGGATCGTCCATGAAGATCCAAATGCCGCCCTGCGACTCTCGCACCTCATAGGTACGCACCCGAATATTGCCGGGATCGATGTTTTCATGCGCCGCCAGCGACGGGATAGCGGTGCACACACCGGAGCAATCGAACCGCCATCCGTGATAGCAGCACTCGACCTCTTTGCCGTCGAACGCGCCATACGACAATGGGATGCCACGGTGCGGGCAGATATCGCGCATCGCGGAAAGTGCGCCTGTGGATGCGCGTAGGAAAACGACCGGCTCGCTCAATAACAGCTTCGTCTTCATGGCACCGGCTTTAAGCTGCGCCGACGGCATCGCGTAGTACCAAAGATCGCGCAAGAAAACGTTCGGTGGAGATGTCAAAGCAGGTCCGGGCATGGGTGCGTCGATAGGGTTCTTTTATGGGCGCGCCGCCTTCATTTCGTCAACCAATGTCCGTACAAGCTGCGCCGCCGGCATCTGGCGGGCATGGGCGACCCCTTGGCCCGCCCATAGGGAAAGGTAGCGGGCGTCGCCCAACCTTGCAGCGGCATCGCGCATCGCTCGCGTCAGGGCATTCTGCAGAGGGTATGGCAAGACAGTCGCGAGACAGCCCTCGAGAGCATCGACAAACGCGTTGCGCAAACCTCGCGCCGGGCGCCCCGAGAACACACGCGTCACGACCGTGGTGTCCGCCCGGGCCCCGAGAACCGCCTCTTTATAGGCGGGAGATGCGCCTGATTCCGGACATGGAAGAAAAGCGGTGCCCAGCTGTGCTGCGGCTGCGCCGACCCCTAGAACACGCGCGATCCCTGCCCCGTCCATCAAGCCACCCGCCGCGATGACTGGTATATCAACGGCCTTGAGCGTCGTGGCCAGGAGTGTTTCCAGCGGTACCATCGATGCCTCGAACGTACCTCTAAACGTCCCCCGGTGCGCGCCCGCCTCCTCCCCTTGCGCGACGACGGCGTCAACGCCCGCTCTTTCCAGCCAAACCGCTTCTTCGGTCGTCGTCGCAGTACCAATTACATACACACCGCTTGCCTTGAGCCGTGCCAGCCCTTCGGCGCCCGGAATGCCGAATGTAAAACTGAATACGGCCGGTTTGTCGGCCAGGACAGCATTCAGCTGTTCCGGAAAAGGATCGCTGGGTGGCGCCGGTAACAGAGGCGGCGGTATACCCAAACTCTCATGAATGACAGTCAGTCTTGACAGCATCGGCTGCGGGTCTACGCACGGGCCCGGGGCCGTGCTGACGAACAGATTGACGTTAAAGGGCCTCGCCGTGCGAGACTTCGTTTCTTTTATGTCGGTTGCTATGCGTTGCGGCGAGCCGTAGGCGGCGCCAAGGGAACCCAGGGCGCCCGCGTTACAGACGGCCGCGGTCAGCTCAGGCGTCGAGGGCCCCCCGCCCATTGGTCCCTGGATGATGGGGTAGGCAATGCCGAGCCTCGCGATAAAGGCGTCCGAACGCATGTCTCTCCCCCCTCAAACGGACGGTCGATTAGTCCTCCATGCCAAGCGCGGCTTTGTAAAGCTCGAGCAGTTCGTCATGTTCGCGGCGCTTTTCCACTTCGATTTTACGGATACGCACGATCTGACGGATGATCTTGACGTCAAAGCCGGTTCCTTTTGCTTCGGCGTAAACTTCCTTAAGATCTTCCCCGACCGCGGCCTTATCCTCCTCGAGCTTTTCGATGCGCTTGATGATGGAACGCAGGCGTTCCGATGAGATTGCGCTTGAGGCGTCAGGCATGCAGAGGCTCCTTGAGGATGGTGGTCGGCAGGGGAGCGATTTCTAGAACAGGCCGAGGCACGAATCCAGCCCGAAATTATTGGAAAATGTGGATAAGAATGTTAATGAATCGGCAATCCTGTTTAGTTAGGGTGGTCTCCTGATCCGAAAGGTACGTCATGCCCTATATTCTCCGCGACGAAAACGGAAAAGTCCTCAGGGTAAGCGCACGCTCGCTGCACGGAGGTGAGCTTGTTCCGCACAGCCATCCGGAGGCTGTCGCTTTCCTGACGTCGCACGGCCAAAACCCCAAGCAGGTCGAGGAGGCACTGAGCGAACTTCGCCGGACGGACATGGAAATGTCTCGCGCGGTCGAAGACGTCATCATGGTGCTTTTAAAAAAGAACGTTTTAAAGATGACCGATCTTCCGAAAGCGGTGCAGGACCGTATGGCCCTTCGCGTCAAGATGCGTGTCACGATCCAAGACATTTACGACATGGCGTCCGGAACCAGAAGCTAGCATGAGAATCGCCTTCGTCGCCTCAACGAGCGGTCTGGCCCAGGAAGCTCTGCGGTCCTTAACCGAGCGTTACGGGCAGAGCAACGTGAAGGATGCGGATATCGTTGTTCCCCTTGGTGGCGACGGCAAGGTTTTGCGAACGCTCTATGAAGTGATGGATCTCGACAAGCCGGTCTTCGCGATGCGCCGAACGGAGTCGGTCGGATTTCTTTGTAATGATTATCACGTTGATAGTTTGCACGAACGGCTCTCAGCGGCGCACGCAGTCCTTCTTCATCCTCTGCGCGTTGAGGCGAAAACGACGAGCGGCACCGTCACAAACGGCCTGGCCATCAACGAGGTCACGATCATCCGGGAAACCCCGCAATCGGCACGTCTGCGCATCAGCGTGGATGGCGTTGAGCGTATCGCAGCCTATAGCGGCGACGGCGTTCTGCTCTCCACTCCGGCGGGCAGCACGGCCTATAATCATTCCTGCGACGGCCCCATAATGCCGCTCGACGCCAATACACTCGTCATAACAGCCATCAGCGGCTTCCGGCCCCGTGGCTGGTCTTACGCGGTTCTGCCGCAGGACTCCGTCGTACGGGTCGAAACGCTCGAAGTGGAAAAACGTCCCATCCGTATCGAAGCTGGATCAGTGGTTATTCACAACGGTGTCGATGCCAAGATATGGCTGGATCGCAAAAAGAATTTGACCCTTATGTTCGATCCGCACCAGCACCTCGGCGAGCGCATCGTGCGCGAACAATTCATGCTCGATTAATGCCAGGCCGACGGTCGCGCCGCGGACAGGTCAAACCACAGGATCAGGTCGGTAACGTCACCACTTTTTTATCCCTGACACTAAGCGCCAGCTCCCCGCGTTTCAGCGCGAGGGCTGCGTTACCGAACAACTCCCGTCGCCACCCCTTGAGCACTTGTGTCTCGGCGTTATCATCGGCGGCGATTTCTTCGAGATCATCCACGGTCGCTATGAGCTTTGAAGCCACACCATGCTCTTCGCTGACCTGCTTAAGAAGGATTTTGAGAAGGTCGACCGCGGGACCCAGGCCTGAGGCGTTGACCCGGCGCTTGTCGGGAGCGGGACATTGATCGAGCGGCAAGGCCCTGGCTTTCGCGACGACGGCGAGAACTTCGGCGCCCTGCCGGCTTTCGGCGAATCCCGTGCTTAAGCCGCGCACCCGCGCGAGCTCGTGCGCATTGTCGGGCGGGTGGTTGGCGATTTCCGCCAAGGCCTCGTCGCGTAACACGCGCCCCCTCGGGACGTTGAGGCGCTGCGCTTCGAGCTCCCGCCATTCTGCCAAACCTTGAAGATAGGCGCGAAGCCTCGGCTTCTCGGCCCGCCACTTGAAACGTCGCCAGACCTCGTGCGGATCCGCACGGTAGGTCTCAGGGCTTGTCAGCACGCCGATTTCTTCCTGCACCCACTCGGCCCGGTTGGAGGCAGCAAGCTGATCGCGCAATTTGACGTAGACCGTGCGTAGATGGCTGACATCGCCGAGCGCATACTCGATCTGACGCTCGGTCAAGGGGCGATTTGACCAGTCGGTGAAGCGGCTGGATTTGTCCAGGTCGATCCGCAGCATCTGGCGCACCAGGGCGTCATAGGCGATCTGCTCGCCGAAGCCCGCCGCCATGCCCGCGACCTGCGTGTCGAACAGCGGCTTGGGCATGGCCTGCAGGTTGTTGAAGATTTCCACGTCCTGGCGCGCGGCGTGGAAAACCTTGAGGATCTTCTCGTCGCGCATGATGGCCAGGAACGGCTCGAGGTCGATGCCCTCGGCCAGCGGGTCGATGCAGGCCTCGACGCCATTGGCG
>JALYJG010000176.1 GCA_030775365.1 Pseudomonadota bacterium | reverse complement strand
CCTACAGCCAGATCGCCTGTCTCTGCGGAGCCTTGTTGTGTCTGGCGCTTGGGGGGTTGGCGCTCGGTAATGGCCTTTACTGGCGCCTCTATGCCGACCGCGTCGCGGGCCGCATCGTTGGTGCGCGGCAGAACGGTAGCTCTTATTATCCGGTATATCGGTACGCTCTGACTTCAGGCCAAACCATTGAGGCGACCTCGGACACGGGCTCGTCCCGCCCTCCGGAGCCCGGGATCGATAAGGATCTATCACTCATGGTGTTCAGAACCGCCCCCGGCGTCACCCGCCCGACACACAGTTACTTGCTAGAAATAATCGGATTAATGATATTTGTTCCGGGCCTATTCCTGCTCCATATGGGCCTGACCGCCTATCCCACGACAAAGATGACATATGTCATGCTCGTGGCCCTTGGCCTCTACGGGGCGATCCGGCTGCACAAGATTATAATCCCGAAAGATAAGCGCGTTCCGATGGCGGCGTGGAAGGCTGCCCATGGGGAAGCCCAAGCAGATCTTGAGGCTCAGGCGGTCGAGCCGCTCGACAAGCTTGCGGCTTCGCCTGCCGTGAGCCTGCAGAGGGCCGCAGAGGCTAAAGGAGGTAAGCAAGCGCGGCTGGTTTTCCTTTTACTTGGCCCCCTCCTCATTCTTGGCAGCGCCTATATGACCTCGACGACTGCGGAGTTGACCCGTGATGGTCTGCGCGCGCCTGGCGTAGTGGCGGCTTTGGAAACAGAGCTTGATAGCAACCATAGTGGAACGGTCTATTACGCCCTTGTCGATTTCACCCTGCCGGACAAGGGCCAAATCCGCTTCAAAGATCGCTCGGGCGGCAACCCGCCGCTGCACAGGGTGGGAGACGCCGTGACCGTCCTTTACCTAGCGGACAGGCCCGAGCGCAGCGCCATTATTGACCGCGGTCCCTGGAACTGGCTCGGCGCTCTGATACTCGGCGGCGGGGGCTTAGCTCTCCTTGTGGCCGGCATAGCTCTCAGGAGAAAACCAGAAAATCCACTGTGAAACAGCTCGCAATTCCGCTTTTATTGGCGTGGTTTTCTGCTTAATCTAAATCGATCGTCACGTCATCCGTTGGGGAGAGCCCGCATGAGCCATTCCGCCACCCTTCTTATCATTGTCGCCGCCGCCATCGCTTTCACCGTTATTATCTACAACCGCATGGTCGCCATGCGCCAAGCGTGGAAGAACGCGCTAGCCGATATAGATGTACAACTTAAGCAACGTCACGACCTGATCCCGAATCTTGTCGAGACGGTCAAAGGCTATGCGGCGCACGAAAGCGGCGTCTTCGAAAAAGTAACCGCGGCCCGCGCCTCAGCCATGCAAGCCACCAGCCCAGCCCAAAAAGGCGCAGCCGAGGCGGCACTCTCTGGCGCACTCGTCAACCTTATGGCTGTCGCCGAAAACTACCCTGATCTTAAAGCCAATCAAAATTTCAAAGATTTGCAGGACGAGCTCACCGATATCGAGAACAAGATCGCCGCTGCGCGCCGCTTCTACAACAACGCGGTTGCCGAATATAACACCGCGATCGCACAGTTCCCCGCAACGTTGATCGCCAAGAATTTCGGGTTTGTGCCGGGCGATATGTACGCGCTGGACGCCGGCGAGCGCGCCGAGGCCAGCCAAGCGCCGAAAGTTTCGTTCGGCAGCTGACGATGCCCGCCGCGCTCGGCCTCTCGACCTACAGGTGGAACAATAATCTCAAATCGGTGTTCCTGCTCCTGCTGTTTCCATTTCTGCTGATGGGCTTGCTGGCTGGCATTTGCTACGCATCGGGCTTTATTTATATGGATCCGAACAGTGGCCTGGTTAGCCCGCTTTTGTTTCAAAGCCTCGATATCCGCCCCGTTCTGGGCACCGGCCGTCCCGAGGACTTCGCGCTTTCGGTCGTCTACGCCTACTGGCCGATCGTAACGGGCATAGCCGCAACATGGCTCGTGATCGGCTACTTCTTCAACGATTCGATCATTCATGCGGCGACCGGCGCGCGGGCCGTCACGCGGCAGGAAGCGCCGAAACTTTATAATACACTTGAGAATCTTTGCATTTCCCGCGGATTGAAGACCCCCCATCTTTACGTCATCGACGGGGACGAAATGAATGCTTACGCCAGCGGTATCGATCAGAGCAGCTACGCCATTACCGTAACGCGCGGCCTCGTGGAGACCTTAAACGACGATGAGATGGAAGCGGTTTTAGCTCATGAATTAACCCATATCATTAATCGGGATTGCCGCCTCATGATCGTCACGATCGTCTTTGTCGGCATGATTTCCTTTGCCGCCCAAATGATTTGGCGCGGGTTGCGCTACGCTTCCTACGGGCGGAGTCGCGATCGCGAGGGGGGAGGCGGCGTCCTTCTGATCATGCTCATCGCCGGCGTCATGCTAGGTATCGGCTATTCTCTCGCGCTCGTTTTGCGGTTCGCTATTTCGCGCAAGCGCGAGTACCTGGCGGATGCCGGCTCGGTAGAACTCACTAAAAATCCCGAGGCTTTGATCGGTGCTTTGCGCAAGATCTCGAGCAATTGCGACGTGCCGCATGTTCCGACCGAAGTCCGGCAGATGTTCATTGAAAATCCGCCTTCATTGTTCGACCTCGGCGGCTTGTTTGCGACCCACCCCCCCATCGCCGACCGCATTCACATTCTCGAGGAACTCGGCGGGCTACCGCCCGAGGGCAAAAGTGTTATCCCCAACAGCTCTGAGCCTGGGTGAGGGGTTTCGCTTTCGCCTTCGATCACGATAGCGGGCCGGCGCATCTATACTGTCCGAAGACCATTGCAGGGCGTGCGCGGCGTTGTCCGCTCCTTTTTACGCCGTCCCCAAAATTAAGGGAAACCGCCTGCACCGCACTGCACGCATACGCGCGCGAACCTGGCCGAGACTAAGGGTTTCGCAGCCCGCATAGCCTAAACCATATCAGCGCCTTAAGGCCGGCAACACCGGCTGCGCACCAGCCTTGATTCATCGGGAAAGGCCCCCTATTGTCGCGCTTTCTCCTCTCGTCCGAGGCCTCTCCATGACCGACGAAATTGTCATCGCCAGCGCCGTCCGCACCCCGGTCGGCGGTTTCAACGGTGCCTTGAGTTCGCTGCCCGCGCATGCGCTCGGCGCCGAAGCGATCCGGGCCGCGCTCCTCCAAGCCAAAACAGCCCCCGATGAAGTGTCGGAGACGGTCATGGGCCAAGTGCTGGCGGCTGGACAAGGCATGGGTCCGGCCCGGCAGGCCTCACTAGCCGCCGGCATCCCGGCCAGCCGCACGGCTTATGCCGTCAATCAGATATGCGGATCGGGCTTGCGCGCAGTCGCGGCTGGCTACCTCGCTCTGCGCTGTGGTGAGAGCTCGATCGTCGTGGCTGGGGGCATGGAAAGCATGAGTTTGTCGCCCCACGCGCTGCATCTGCGCGGCGGCGTCCGGATGGGGAATGCGGAGATGATCGACACGATGATACGCGACGGTCTTTGGGATGCGTTCAACAATTATCACATGGGCGTGACCGCTGAAAACGTTGCCCGGCAATATGGCTTGACGCGGGAGTTGCAAGATGAATTTGCGCTGGGCTCCCAGCGCAAGGCAGAAGCGGCGATCAAGGCGGGGCGCTTCCAGAGCGAGATCATCGCCGTCACGGTCAAGGACAAAAAAGGGGACATAAAAGTCGAGCAGGACGAAGGCCCGCGCTTCGGCTCGACGGCCGAGGGGCTGGCTAAGCTTAAGCCTGCGTTTCAAAAAGACGGCACCGTGACCGCTGGCAACGCCTCCGGCATTAATGACGGCGCCGCCGCAACTGTGCTGATGACGGCTAAAGAAGCGGCCAAGCGCGGCGTAACGCCGCTCGCCCGCATCGTGTCATGGGCGACCTGCGGGGTCGATCCGGCCGTCATGGGCACCGGGCCCATTCCGGCCAGCCGCATCGCCCTCCAAAAGGCAGGCTGGACAGTCGCAGATCTCGATCTGATCGAATCCAACGAAGCCTTCGCCGCCCAGGCACTCGCCGTGAACAAGGACATGGGCTGGGATCCCGAAAAAGTAAACGTGAATGGGGGCGCCATCGCCATCGGTCATCCGATCGGTGCCTCCGGTACCCGCGTATTGGTCACGCTCCTGCACGAAATGCAAAGACGGAACGCCAAGAAAGGCCTCGCCACACTCTGCATCGGCGGAGGTATGGGTATCGCGATGACGGTTGAGAGATAGGCGGGCATGTCACGGGTAGCCATCGTCACGGGCGGGACACGCGGCATCGGAGCCGCCATCAGCGAAACGCTCAAGAACAGCGGCTACAATGTTGCCGCCACGTATTATGGCAATGATGGCGCGGCCAAAGAGTTCAGCGACACCACAGGCGTTCCCCACTTCAAATTCGATGTCGGGGATTTCAAATCGACCCAGGAGGGGGTGGCCAAAATTGAGGCCGCGCTCGGCCCCATTGAAATCCTGGTTAACAATGCCGGCATCACCCGCGACGCGTTTCTCCACAAGATGAAGCTTGAACAATGGAAGGAGGTTATTCATACGAACCTCGATTCCGTCTTTAACGTCACGCGCTGCGTGATTGAAGGCATGCGTGAACGCGGGTT
>JALYJG010000175.1 GCA_030775365.1 Pseudomonadota bacterium | reverse complement strand
GTAACAAAGGCGTCATCTCGCGGATTGTGCCGATTGAGGATATGCCTTATCTCGAAGACGGTACGCCCGTGGATATCGTTTTGAACCCGCTCGGCGTGCCTTCGCGCATGAATGTCGGGCAGATCCTCGAGACCCATCTCGGCTGGGCATCCGCCAATCTCGGTAAGCAAATCGGTAACGTCCTCGACGTCTATCAAACGCATATGCGTCACGGCCGTAAGGCAACGCTCAACGATGTTCGCAATCAGTTGAAGACGGCCTATGGCGAAGAAGCGTTCAAGCGCGATGTGGCCGATCTTTCGGACGAGGAAATCCTGGAGCTGGCGAATAATCTTCGCGTTGGCGTGCCGATGGCAACGCCCGTGTTCGATGGCGCCCGCGAAGCGGACATCGAGCGCATGCTTGAAATGGCTGGCCTCGACAAGTCCGGCCAATCGACATTGATCGATGGGCGCACGGGCGAATCCTTCGACCGTAAGGTCACAGTGGGCTACATCTATATGCTCAAGCTGCACCATTTGGTCGACGACAAGATCCACGCCCGCTCGATCGGACCCTACAGTCTCGTTACGCAGCAGCCGCTGGGTGGTAAAGCCCAGTTCGGCGGGCAGCGTTTCGGGGAAATGGAAGTCTGGGCGCTGGAAGCTTACGGCGCGGCCTACACGCTTCAGGAAATGCTTACAGTCAAGTCGGACGACGTCTCCGGCCGTACGAAGGTTTACGAAGCCATCGTACGCGGCGAAGACAACTTCGAGGCCGGCATTCCGGAATCCTTCAACGTCCTCGTCAAGGAACTTCGTTCGCTTGGCCTGAACGTCGAGCTGGACCAGAAGAAGGCTTTGGCAGCGCCCGAGCAGGACAATCAACCGACCCCCGCATTGCCGGAATCGGCTGAATAACCTTACGCCCTGAAAACGCACGATGGTGCGGGAGATACAAATGAACGACTTGATGAATATCTTCAATCAGCAGAATGCGCCGCAGACCTTCGATCAGATCCGCATCTCGATCGCATCGCCGGAGCGTATTCGTTCGTGGTCTTTCGGCGAGATCCGCAAGCCTGAAACGATCAATTACCGGACGTTCAAACCCGAACGCGACGGCCTGTTCTGCGCCCGTATCTTTGGTCCTATCCGTGATTACGAATGTCTGTGCGGCAAATACAAGCGCATGAAATATCGCGGCATCGTCTGCGAGAAATGCGGCGTCGAAGTCACGCTGCAAAAAGTGCGCCGCGAGCGTATGGGCCATATCGAGCTGGCCTCGCCCGTGGCCCATATCTGGTTCATGAAGTCGCTGCCCTCGCGCGTCGGCCTGTTGATCGACATGACGCTGAAAGAACTCGAGCGCGTCCTTTATTTTGAAAACTACATGGTGACTGAGCCGGGCCTCACACCGCTCAAGATGAAACAGCTCCTGACCGAAGACGAGTATCTGAAGGCCCAGGAAGAGTACGGTGACGACAGCTTCACGGCCATGATCGGCGCCGAAGCGCTTAAGCTGATGCTCAGCGGCATCGACCTGCACGAGGAAAAGATCAAGCTCCGCTCGGATCTAGCCGAAACCAACTCCGAAGCGAAACGCAAGAAATACGTTAAGCGCTTAAAGGTTATCGAATCCTTTATCGCCAGCGGGGCCCGTCCTGAGTGGATGGTTCTGGACGTCGTTCCGGTTATCCCGCCCGAATTGCGTCCGCTCGTTCCTCTGGACGGCGGCCGATTTGCGACGTCCGATCTGAACGATCTCTATCGCCGGGTCATCAACCGCAACAACCGTCTCAAGCGACTGATTGAGTTGCGGGCCCCTGACATCATCGTGCGCAACGAAAAGCGCATGCTGCAAGAGTCCGTGGACGCACTGTTTGACAACGGCCGCCGCGGTCGTGTCATCACGGGCGGCAACAAGCGCCCTCTGAAGTCCCTTTCCGACATGCTCAAAGGCAAGCAGGGCCGCTTCCGGCAGAACCTGCTCGGCAAGCGGGTCGACTATTCCGGTCGGTCCGTCATCGTTGTCGGCCCGGAGCTCAAGCTCCACCAGTGCGGTTTGCCAAAGAAGATGGCGCTCGAACTCTTCAAGCCCTTTATCTACGCCAAGCTCGAACTTTACGGTATGGCCTCGACGATCAAAGCGGCCAAACGGATGGTCGAGAAGGAACGTCCTGAAGTCTGGGATATTCTCGAAGAGGTCATCCGCGAGCATCCGGTTCTGCTGAACCGCGCTCCGACTCTTCACCGTCTTGGCATTCAGGCTTTCGAGCCCGTGCTGATCGAAGGCAAAGCCATTCAGCTGCATCCCTTGGTGTGCACGGCCTTCAATGCGGATTTCGATGGCGACCAAATGGCGGTTCACGTGCCACTATCCCTCGAATCACAGCTCGAGGCGCGCGTCCTGATGATGTCGACGAACAACATCCTCAGCCCCGCAAACGGCAAGCCCATTATCGTACCGTCGCAAGACATCGTTCTGGGTCTTTATTACATCACTCTGGCACGCGAAGGCGATCCAGGGCAGGGCATGACCTTCGCCAGCATCGGCGAAATCGAGCAAGCGCTTGAAAGCAAGGTCATCACGCTGCACAGCAAGATCAAGGCGCGCTATCATGGCGTCGATAGCGAAGGCAAACCGGTGACTACGCGCGTTGAAACGACGGCGGGCCGCATGCTGCTATCGGAGATCTTGCCACGTAACAAGAATATCCCGTTCAGCATTATCAACCGCGTCCTGACGAAAAAAGACGTCACGAACGTTATCGATAATGTCTACCGCCATTGCGGCCAAAAGGAGACGGTGCTGTTCGCCGACAGGATGATGGGACTCGGATTCCGCCATGCTTGCCGCGCCGGCATCTCGTTCGGCAAGGACGATCTCGTCATTCCGCAGGCGAAAGGCACGCTGATCAAGAAAGCGCAAGATCAGGTCAAGGAATATGAGCAGCAGTACCAGGACGGACTCATCACGCGCGGCGAAAAATACAATAAAGTCGTCGATGTGTGGTCCAACTGCACCGAACGCGTCGCCGACGAAATGATGAAGGGTATTTCGGACGTCGGTCACGGCTATCTGAATGCCGTTTATATGATGGCGCATTCAGGCGCGCGTGGCTCGGCCGCACAGATCAAGCAGCTGGCTGGTATGCGCGGTCTGATGGCCAAGCCCTCAGGCGAAATCATCGAGACGCCGATTATCTCGAACTTCAAGGAAGGTCTGACCGTCCTTGAATATTTCAACTCGACGCACGGCGCCCGTAAGGGACTGGCCGATACGGCGCTTAAGACTGCGAACTCTGGCTACTTAACCCGCCGTCTCGTGGATGTGGCCCAGGACGCGATCATCACCGAAGTGGACTGCAAGACCGAGAAGGGGCTTACGATCAAGGCCGTTATCGAGGGGGGCGAAGTTATTTCGCCGCTTTCCGAACGTATCCTTGGCCGCTCGGCGCTAGTCGACATCCTTAATCCGACCAACGCACAAGTCATCGTCGCAGCCGGGGAATTGATCGAGGAGCCTCAGATTGAGCTCATCGACAACTCGGGCGTCGACACGGTTCTCGTGCGCTCAGCCTTAACCTGCAAAACTGAGATGGGCGTCTGCGCCAAGTGCTACGGGCGCGATCTAGCCCGCGGCACGCCCGTCAACATCGGTGAAGCGGTCGGCGTCATAGCCGCCCAATCCATCGGTGAACCCGGGACCCAGCTGACCATGCGTACGTTCCATATCGGCGGTGCCGCCCAACGTGGTGCCGAGCAAAACGCGATCGAGGCGACGTTTGATGCCAAGCTGCAGATCAAGAACCGTACGGTCGTCGCCAACAGCGAAGGACGCTTGATCGTCATGGCCCGCAATTCTGAGCTCGTTCTGCTTGACGACAAGGGCCGTGAAAAAGCGCGCCACCGCGTTCCTTATGGTGCCAAGCTGCATGTGGACGAAGGCAACATGGTCAAGAAAGGCCAGAAGCTCGCGGAATGGGATCCGTACACGTTGCCGATCATCACCGAGCGCGACGGTATTGCTCATTATGCTGACCTTGTCGAAGGCCTTTCAATCCGGGAAGTTATGGATGAAGCGACAGGTATCTCGTCGAAGAAAGTTACCGACTTCCGGCAACAGCCACGTGGTGCTGACCTGCGTCCGCGGATCGTCCTGCACGACGACAGCGGCGAGGTTATCAAGCTACAAAGCGGCCTCGAGGCGCGTTACTTCCTGCCTGTCGACGCTATCATCAACGTCGAAAACGGCTCGAAGGTGAAGGGTGGCGACGTGCTGGCCCGCGTGCCCCGCGAAGGCACCAAGACCCGCGATATCACCGGCGGTCTGCCGCGGGTGGCCGAATTGTTCGAAGCGCGTCGACCGAAGGATTTCGCGATCATCGCCGACGTCGAAGGCCGCGTCGAATTTGGCAAGGACTATAAGATGAAGCGCCGCATCATCGTCCGTCCGCTGGACGAGACGCTGGAGCCACGCGAATATCTAATCCCGAAGGGCAAGCATATTGCCGTCCAAGAGGGTGACATGGTTCTCAAGGGCGATCTGCTGATCGACGGCAATCCCGTTCCGCACGACATTCTTGCGGTCATGGGCGTGGAAGCGCTTGCGGCCTATCTCATCAATGAGATCCAGGAGGTCTATCG
>JALYJG010000174.1 GCA_030775365.1 Pseudomonadota bacterium | reverse complement strand
TGGTAGGATTGTATGGATGAAACGTGATGCGCGACGTTTCGCTTGGTGCGCGGATCTTTTGTCACGGGCTCTGACTGCATATCCACAGGCATCGTGACATGCGAGACACCTCGCCGTGTCAGGGCCGTGCGGCAGGCCAAGGATACGACATTTTCAGTGTGCGCTGGCCCCATGATCCGTGAGTTATACACGCAGACATCCATGAAAACCTTGTCGAGTTCCACATCCTGTTGCGTATGCGTCTGCACAAGATCATGGAACTGCATACCGGTAATGGCCAGAACGGGCGCACCGTCGAGTTTGGCGTCGTAAAGGCCATTGAGCAGATGAATGCCGCCGGGGCCGCTGGTCGCAATACAACAGCCAAGCTTTCCTGTGAATTTGGCATAGGCACAGGCCATGAAGGCGGCGGATTCTTCGTGCCGCACCTGAATAAAGCGCAGTTCGTCCTTACGCAGGCGCAGAGCTTCGATGATCCCGTTAATGCCGTCGCCCGGAATTCCGAATATCGTGTCGACACCCCAATCGATGAGCGTTTGCACGAGGACGTCGGCGGCTGTGTCGGACATGGCTCCCCCTTTGACGAGCACCTCTCTTAAGGCCGCAGTAGGTAAAATCTCCATCAGTTTCGACGCGATATTCATGCTATTTGTCGCGTAAAACTTGTGGTGCGGATCCGCATTGCTTTTGAATTGAGAATGCGCAATCTCTGCCCTGAAATCGGGTCACAGAGCAGGTAGTCTATGAGGCCGCTGCAGATTTTCTTCGTAGCACTTATGCTGTTCATAGCTGTCGCCGGACTGCTTTGGGCCGCAACGGGCTTGAGGGCGAAAGCATCGGCCTCAGAGGCGTGGCAGCTCACGGACGTATCGGGACACCTGCCGGATTTGCGCTTTGACCTGATATCGGACACGAATAAGGCTGTCACAGAAGCGTCCTGTCGCGGTTTCGTGGCGGTCCTGTTCTTTGGCTTTACGTCCTGCCCGGACGAATGCCCGGCCACAATGACGCGGCTCACCTCTGCGCTCAGAAAAATGGGACCGGCGGCCGATCGTGTGCGTGTACTCTTCGTAACGGTCGACCCTGCAACTGACACGACCGCAACGCTGCACGCTTATATGAACAATTTCGACCCCCAGCATATGATCGGGCTCAGGGGCACCGACAACCAGATCCGTGAGCTGGCGCAACGCTATCGCGCCGCTTACGAGCCGCCAGCGGACAAAGCGGCGCCTGCTTCTGTCACGCACTCGTCGGCGCTTTATATCTTCGATACGGAAGGTAAAGCCCGGCTCCTCGCGGGGCCGACGGACACGGAAGCGACTCTCGCGCATGACCTTCATCAGCTAATCACCGGGGCAGCGTCCCGGTGAGGACGCAAGAATGAGCAAACTATGATGAGGACCTCAGGATGAGCGCGCTGCGATGGCTTATCCCTTGGGACCCTTCGTTTGCCGTCTTTTTAGTATGCGCGTCGGCCGGTGTTGTCTACGCCCGAGGCTGTTCGAGGATCGCTTGTCCGCTCTGGCGCCGGAGGCTTTTTTGGGCCGGACTACTATCGCTCTATGTGGTCACCGATACAGGATTCGATTATTACGCCGAACACTCGTTCTTCGTGCATCGCTTGCAACATACCGTCCTGCACCATGTCGCGCCGATGCTCATCATTCTCAGCCAACCTGCGCACATTTTTCTACGGGGCTTGCCCACCGGCCTGACGGACAGGACATGGAGCCTGTGGCAAAGCCGCACCGTCTCAGCTCTCCTTAGTCCGGCTCTTGTGACGTCTCTCTTTGTCGGCCTTATAGGTTTTTGGCTCGTGCCCTCGATCCATACGGTCGCTATGTTGGACTGGAGGATCTACCGTGTGATGAATTGGAGTATGGCGCTCAACGGGCTGGCCTTCTGGGGTCTCGCCCTGAGCCCGCGCGGCGACAAGGGATTAACGGCAGGCCAACGGGTAGCCATGATGCTGGGCGTCCTGCCGCCGCAGATTATCATAGGCGCCGTCATCCTTTACGCCTCCCATGAGCTTTATCCGGTCTACACCCTGTGCGGTCGGGCTTTTGTGTTGGATGCCGCCACTGATCAGCAGCTGGGCGGTCTTGTGCTGTGGATCATGGGCTCAATGATGAGTGTCCTCGGCGTGCTGCTTGTCATGCGACAGGAGTTGGCCGCGAGACCTTCCGGCGCCGAGGATGGCAAAAGGCCAGTTACTTGACCGTTCGCGCGGCGGCAAGTTTGCGCAAGCGATCAACATCGCGGGTGCTTACCGGCGCGGCAGCATTACCCCAATCGTTTCGAACGTAACTTAACACCTCACCGATCTCGCGATCCGACAGTTTATTTGCGAAGCCTGGCATGCCGGCAGGCTTGGTGCCGGTGGCCGTACTCGGGGCCGTTCCGCCTTCGAGCACCATGCGGATCAAGGAGGTCGGATCCCTCGAAAGCACCGCAGCGTCTCCGGCGAGCGGCGGATAACGGGGCAATTTTCCTGCACCTGTCCTGCCGTGACACTCAGCACAAAAAGCTACGTAAAGGCCTTGCCCCGGGTGTTCGGTATGTGGGTCGGCCCCCATTCCTTGGGTGTAAGACGCGTGTTCTCGGGAGGCCGGTAGCGATTTGAGATAACGGGCTATCGCAAGCAAGTCTGCTTCCGCCAAAAACTGCAGGCTGTTGGCGACGACCATCCCCATATTGCCGAACACGAGGGCATTATGACCGTAACCGGTTTTGAGGAAGCGCACGATTTCCTCGTCGTCCCACGCGCCAAGACCTGAGGCCGGATCGCCTGAAAGATCGGCAGAGAACCAATGATCTTCAAGCGCGCCTGTCAGATAATCGCGTGACGACTCTGAATAGGCTTTTTCCTGAAAGCCATAGCCGCGGGGTGTATGGCAGGCGCCGCAATGCCCTATGGTCTGTACGAGATAGGCGCCGCGGTTCCATGCGGCGTCATGCTCTGGGCGCGCCGAAAAGGGGCCTGAAGGGACAAAGGCCAAATTCCAAAACGCTAACGCCCACCGCTGGTTAAAAGGAAAAGATAGCGCGGTTTTCGGCGGCTCGTAACTTACAGCGGCTACATGCCTCATGAAGTACTCGTAAAGCTCTTTGACGTCCTCGTCGGAGAGGCCGGCGAAAGAGGGATACGGCATGGCTGGATAAAGGTGATGTCCGTCTTTAGCGACGCCAGCCCGCAAAGCGCGACTGAAGTCCTCCAGCGTATATCGCCCAATCCCCGTATCCGGATCCGGCGTTATATTTGTGGCGTAGATCGTACCCAAGGGCGAGTGGAGTGCCAAGCCACCCACATAGAGCTGTTTGTTCGGGCCGTCTATATGGCAGGACGAACAATCGCCGGCGCGTGCGAGGTATTCGCCGCGGCTCACCGGCAATCCGTCCGCGGCCCGCGACGATTGGCAAAATAAAACGAGCAGAAGGAGAACGGCAAGGGCGCGCATGGATCTAACGCAAGTAAGGTAGAAGATAGAAAGTCGTGAAAATCACCAGCCATACCGCATCCACGAAATGCCAGTAAAAGCCGCCAATTTTAAGCCCATAGACGTCTCGGTCGCGAAAGCGGCCGCCGAGCGACCAGAGCCAGAGCGTGAGCAAGATCAGGATGCCGATCACGACATGGAGCATATGGAAGCCGGTGATCATAAAGTAGAGCGATCCATACAAGTGGCTCGTCATCGTATAGGTTTTGCCCCGCCACTCCTGCGCCTGGATCGCCACAAAGGCGACGCCGGCGGCTATCGCCAGCGCCAAGGAAGCAAGTCCGGCGAAACGGCGGCCGCGCTTGAGCGCCATTTCGCTGAGCCAAACCAACCCGCTGCTGGCCAGAAGAATCGCGGTGTTCGTGGCTGGCATCCAAAGCCGTGGCAGACCTTCCGGGGGCCAGTGCTCCGGCGTCTCCGCCCCGAGATAGAAATACGAAAACAGTAAATAGCCGAACAATGAGCCTTCCGTGATGACAAGAGCGATCAAACCCCACCACCCACAGGATCTTTTGCCATAAACACCCACGGGCAGTTCATCGTCAGAGATAGCCCCTTGGCTCGGCTGAAAGGGCCCGCGTTTCGCCGGCCACAGCCAGCCCACCAGAACAAGCCCGCAGGCCGCGCTCATAAAGCCGATAAGCGCCCAGGCACAAAACAACATGGCTGTGAACAGAAGAGCGGTAAAGAGGCCGAGAAAAAAAGGCGCGTAAGAATCCCCAGGCATCTCGAGGATTATAGCGGGCTCGGCCTCAAGGGCCGTGGTGCCTAGCGTCTCGCGTCCCGACGGCAATATATAGCCTTTGTCGAGACTGGATGACGTGACGCTTTTTGTCAGCCGGCCTTCCCATAACGGATGCCGACTGGCCACGATCGGAATAACGGCGAAGTTATAGGGCCGGGGCGGCGAAACTGTTGCCCACTCGAGCGTCGGAGCATCCCAGGGGTTGGCTCCGGAGCCCTTTCCTCGTTTAAGGCTGATCCCCACATCGATCAAAAAAAGCAGGACACCAAAAGCAAACAGAAAGGAGCCGCAGGTTGTCACCATATTGACGGCGTTCCATCCCATATCCGGGCCGTAGGTATAGATGCGCCGCGGCATACCGAGCAGACCAGCGATGTGCATCGGGAAAAACCCGATATTGAAT
>JALYJG010000173.1 GCA_030775365.1 Pseudomonadota bacterium | reverse complement strand
GCATAACGCGGAGCAAACCCTTATCCGGCACTACCATAAGCTCTATGGCGGCGATGGTACTGAACGCCTGGACAAGTTGCGTACCCGTCTTGCTAACGAATATGGCCAGAAGGTCGCCGATATGTCGGCGCCCACATTCTGTGCGCAGCGACGCGATCGCGTTGTGCAGATGTATCAGTCCAACGGGCCGAGCCTGACGGCCCAAATTAGCTACATGACACAAACCGAACGCCCCTATGAGCGGGCATGTCCTGAGGCAGCGACGGTGAAAAAGAAAGCGAAATAGTGGCCTATTTCCTGCAGCAATTGATCAACGGCCTAACCTTGGGGGCGGTCTATGGCTTGATCGCGATCGGCTACACCATGGTTTACGGCATCATCGGCATGATCAATTTCGCCCATGGCGAGATTTATATGATCGGCGCTTTCGTAACCGTGATCAGCGTCGTCGTCCTCGGGCTGACAGGCCTCGGCAATGCCGTCGTGGGTCTTCTGGTTGTCCTTTTGGTCACGATGGCGGTCACGGGCCTCTATGGCTGGGCCGTGGAACGCGTGGCTTATAGGACTCTTCGTCATTCAACGCGCCTGGCGCCGCTTATCTCGGCGATCGGCATGTCCGTGCTGCTGCAGAATTATGTGCAGCTGCTGCAGGGGGCACGGGTCAAAACGATGGCGCCCGTGTTACAGGGCGCATTCGAGCTTATGAGGCGCGAGGATGGTTTCGTTGTTTCCATTTCCTATTTGCAGATCGTTATTGTCGCTCTGACGATGCTCTTAATGGGGATTGTCACGCTGGTTATTCACAGAACGCCGCTCGGTCGCGCGCAACGCGCCTGTGAGCAGGACAAGATTATGGCAGCGCTCGTTGGAATCAATGTGGACCGCACCATTTCCGCAACTTTTGTCATCGGCGCCTTGCTTGCCGCACTGGCGGGCTTCATGGTGACGCTCTACTACGGTGTCGTGGATTTTTTTATGGGCTTTCTTGCCGGTATGAAAGCTTTCACCGCCGCCGTGCTGGGCGGCATCGGCTCGTTACCGGGGGCCATGCTCGGCGGCATCATTATAGGCATGATCGAAAGTTTTTGGGCGGGATATGTGAATGCTCAATATAAGGACGTCGCGGTCTTCGGTATTCTGATGCTCGTTCTCCTGGTGAGGCCCAACGGCTTGTTTGGGCGGCCCGAAATCGAGAAGGTGTGAGCGTGGCCGAACGCCTTAAAGACGCTTTCTTGACGGCGATGATAGCGGGCTTGCTGGCGTTGCCGCTGGCCGGCGCGCGCACCATCGACGGTGCCGCAGGATTAAGCGTCGAGTGGCATGTCCTTGATGTCGGTGTGGCCGCTTTTTTGATCTTTCTGGGCCGTCTTTTGCTTGGCCTGATCAACGACGGGCGCGAAACCTTCATTGCCCCGCTGGCCTGTGGCGCTGGCGTGGCGGCCCTCTATCTGCCGTTTCCTTCGCATTTTTTGCAGACGGTGACCGTGGCCGGTGCCTTTGGGCTGGCGGGGCGTGCTGTTTACGTGCGTCTGCGCCGCTCCAAAGACGAGACAGGTGCCTGGAGCCAAAGCTTGCGTCGCCTCGCCGGCTTGCGAGCTCTTGGGCGGATCAGAAAATGGGCAACCAATCTTACGCTGGTTTCAACACTGTTTCTCCTGTTCGCGCTGGTGTTTCCTGTGACGCCTCTGGCCTCTCGCTATGCGCTCGACGTCGCCACCATGGTGTTGACATACATCATGCTGGCCTGGGGGCTGAACATAACGGTTGGCTATGCCGGGCTGCTTGATCTTGGCTATGCCGGGTTTTACGCCCTTGGCGCCTACAGCTACGCCTTGTTGGCCCAACATTTCGGATTAGGCTTCTGGACCGCGTTGCCGCTCGCGGGTCTTATCGCCGCGGGTACCGCCTTCGGCCTCGGCCTTCCGGTACTCCGGTTACGCGGCGATTACTTTGCCATCGTCACTTTGGGCTTCGGTGAGATCGTGCGGCTTGTCCTTATCAATTGGACAAAATTTACAGGTGGACCGAACGGTATATCCGATGTGCCGCGGCCGACACTGTTTGGTCTCGAATTCGCCCGTGACGGAAGTGCAGGGCATCAAAGTTTCCACGACTTTTTGGGGATAGCGTTCCAGCCGACCCAGCGGGTCGTTTTCCTTTATTACCTGATCCTTGTTTTAGCGCTCGCCGTCGGTTGGGGCAGCGCAAAACTGCGCCGGTTGCCCATCGGCCGGGCCTGGGAAGCGTTTCGCGAAGATGAAATCGCCTGCGCGTCGATCGGCATCAACCGCTGGTACGTCAAGCTTAGCGCTTATAGCCTCGGCGCTACTGTCGCGGGCTTGGCGGGCGCCTTCTTCGCCACGCGCCAAGGCTTCATCAGTCCTGAGAGCTTCACCTTCACGGAATCCGCAACAATGCTGGCCATCGTCATTTTGGGCGGCATCGGCCATCCGCTGGGGATGGTTCTCGCGGCCTTTTTTGTGGTCGGTTTGCCAGAATTATTCCGCGAATTCGAGCAATACCGAATGCTCGCGTTTGGCGCCGGTATGGTGCTGATCATGCTATGGCGACCGGGGGGAATGATGAGCGAGCGTGCGCCGACGATAAGGCTGGACGACGAAAAATTCCAAATACCGTAAAAGTCGGTGGCGTGACGCTTTCTTATCTGATAACTGACTGCCGATATGGTCAAAGTCACTTTCATATACCCGAAAGGGGAACGCCGCGAGGTCGAGGGAGAGCCCGGGGAAACCCTTTTAACGGTCGCGCGCAGGCACGGGATCGATGAAATCGAAGGGGCCTGCGGTGGGGCCATGGCCTGCGCCACGTGCCATGTGATCGTTGACGCGGCCTGGTATGGGAAATTGCCTTCGCCCGTTGCGGACGAGACCGATATGCTCGATCTGGCCTCCGGCCTGACAAAGACCTCCCGTTTAGGCTGTCAAATCACGCTAACTGATGCGTTGAATGGTCTGACAGTCAAACTGCCACCCAACTTCAAGGGTCTATTTAAGTAGGTGCCCGTTTTTGCTTGACCGCGTCACTTGAATCCGCCAAAAAAGCCACGTTTTTGAACCCCTTAGACCTGAGCCAACATGCCAAGCCTTAAGGACCTTAAAAACCGTATCGGCAGCGTAAAATCAACGCGCAAAATCACCTCCGCCATGAAGATGGTGGCGGCGAGCAAATTGCGGCGGGCCCAAGAAAGTGCCGAAGCCGGCCGCCCCTATGCCCTCCGTATGGCCAGGATGCTGGATTCCCTCTGCCGCAATCTGTCGCTGTCGGACTCGACTCCGAAACTTTTGGCCGGCACGGGTAAAAACGATGTCGTGTTGCTCGTGGTCGTCACATCCGACCGCGGCCTCTGCGGAGGTTTCAATGGCTATATCGTGCGTGAAGCGCGCCGCTTCATCCGCCAGCTCGAGGCCGAAGGCAAGCAAGTGAAGCTCTTATGCATAGGGCGCAAGGGCCGCGACTTGTTGCGACGCGACCATGCGGCGAAGATCTTGCCCGTTTCCGACGACATCGGCCGCAAGCGGGTCGCGTTCGCCGATGCTGATAAGTTTGGCAAAATCGTTATGGATCTGTTCGAAAACGGGGCGTTCGATACCTGCCACATCGTATTCAACCGCTTCAAGTCAGCCATTTCGCAGATCGTCACGGTCAAGCAACTCGTTCCTGTCCAAATCGAGAAAAGCGATGCGGCTAACAGCAATGAGCCCCAAGCCGTTTATGAGTTTGAACCGGACGAAGAGTCGATCCTTGCTCAATTGCTGCCGCACAATCTCGGCATGCAGATTTACGGCGCTCTGCTCGAGAGTGCCGCCGGCGAGCAGGGTGCGCGCATGACGGCCATGGATAATGCGACGCGCAACGCCGGCGATATGATCAACAAGCTGACGCTGAACTATAACCGCAGCCGTCAGGCTTACATCACCAAAGAGCTGATCGAAATCATTTCGGGCGCTGAAGCCCTGTAATAATCACTGGAAGGATATGAAGATGCAAACGAAGAGCGAAGGTAAAATCACGCAGATCACTGGCGCCGTCGTTGACGTACAGTTCATTGGCGAGCTGCCGCCGATCCTGAACGCGCTGCACACCGAGAACGAGGGCAAACGCCTCGTGCTCGAAGTCGCCCAGCATTTAGGTGAAAGCACGGTCCGCACCATCGCCATGGATTCTACCGACGGTCTCGTGCGCGGCCTCAAAGTACATGACACAGGCGCGCCGATCACGGTCCCTGTGGGCCCTGAAACCCTTGGGCGTATTATCAACGTCGTCGGCGAGCCCATTGACGACCGTGGCCCTGTGGGCGCCAAGAAGACCTTGCCGATCCACCGCCAGGCCCCTGAGTTCGCCGAGCAGTCGACGGAACAGGAAGTGCTTGTGACGGGTATCAAAGTCGTCGATCTGCTGGCGCCCTATGCGCGCGGTGGCAAGATCGGTTTGTTCGGGGGCGCCGGTGTCGGCAAGACCGTTCTCATCATGGAACTCATTAATAACGTCGCCAAAGCACATGGCGGTTATTCGGTGTTTGCCGGGGTGGGCGAACGTACGCGTGAGGGCAACGATCTTTACCATGAAATGATGGAATCCGGCGTTATCAAAACCGATGGGCCAGGCTCAAAGGCGGCGCTGGTCTATGGTCAGATGAACGAACCCCCAGGCGCGCGCGCGCGCGTTGCCC